>CAYWZS010000002.1:117692-121932 GCA_964462905.1 uncultured Anaerolineaceae bacterium | reverse complement strand
ATGATAAATAAAGTGCATCGTAGCCCATTAATTCCCCCCATGAATATTCGGTGAACCGGTAGCTTCTCATTTAATGCGGGATAGGTGCGCCGGGCGACATTTGCAATAATAAGCAGCAACATCTAACCGCAACCCGGAGACAACGACCATGGCGACAGTTGAAGCGCCCACCACAAACCACTTTGCCCTCCTAGACGGTCACCAGTACATGAACCTCACAACCTATCGCAAGAACGGCACCAACGTCACCCGCCCAGTCTGGTTTGCCACAGCAGACAATACCCTCTACCTCGTGACAGTAGACAACAGTGGCAAGGTGAAACACATCCGCAACAACCCGGATGTGATCGTGGGGCCGTGTGATGCGCGTGGCAATCCCCTCAGCGACGAAACCGCGCTCGGTAGCGCGACCATTTTCACCGAGGGCGACCCCACAGCCGCGCACGCCAACCAGGTACTCAACGCCAAGTACGGAATCATCAAGCGCCTGTTTGGGATTACATTTCTCCTACGGCGGTCCACCGTGATCTGGATCGAGATCGTGCCGCGCCAGTCATGACGGACACACAACCAAAGGGGCGCTCGCTGCTCGCTAACGTGTTGGTGATTCTCGCGATTGTGGCGCTGGCCCCGGCGTTGCTCTACGGCGCTGCGACGGCCCGCTTCGGGCCGCCGCAGCTTTTCCGCCCAGCCCTGCCGCAAATCCCCCCCCCAGGAACCGCCGAGATGGTCGAAATCCCCTTCACCGAGGGGACGGTGACCACAACCGACGACTACACAGGTGAGGTGCGGCTAGTCATTGAGGGGTTCGGGCAGGCCGAAGGAACCGCCTTCAGCGATGCGTTCTACCTGTACACGGCAGCGGACGGCTTCAACCTAGACGAGCCACAGCGGTTGGACTTCAATGTGAACGGGGAAGCCATCGCCGCGCCCGCTTACAATGCCCTTCACATCTACGATTTAACGATAACGGTAGCGCCAGGGCCGCTCACATTTACATTGGACGCCCCAACCCCAGGCGACAACAGCGGACGGATACGGGTGTACATCGTCCCCTGAGTTCTTTTGCGGCGTCTATAAATCACCTACAATTCGCTAACGTTTTTGGCGTATGCTAATGACATTACCGGGGACAAGCCCCGTCCTGCTGTCGCTGTCTGTTCGTCGCACCCGGCAGCGGCCCATTCCGACGACAAACCCGAGGACAAACGGTGATGATACGTTTCGACCGCTTTACAGAACGCGCACAGGACGCCGCCGCCCGCGCCTATGAGATTCTCCAGCGTTACGGCCATAACCAGGTGGATACCGAACACATCCTACTGGCCCTGCTAGAACAAGACGACGGCGTGGTCCCGTTAATCCTGGAGCGCCTCAATGTAGACCCGGCAGGCATCCGTGGCCGCCTGGACGACATTCTACACGCCAGCCCGAAGGCGGCCATTTACGGCGGCGGCAACAATCAGGTGTTTATCACGCCACGTGTCAAGCGTGTGATCGACATGGCAAACGAGGAAGCCAACCGCCTGAAGGACGAGTACATCTCCACCGAACACATCTTCATGGCGATCCTCAACGAACGCAACACCGCCGTCTCGAAGATCATGCAGGACTACAACATCGAGCGCGACCGTGTCTACGATACCGTGAAGGATATTCGTGGCGGCCAGCGTGTGACCGACCCCCAGGCAGAAACCCGCTACCAGACGCTTGAGAAGTACAGCCGTGACCTGACGGTGATGGCCCGTGAGGGTAAGCTAGACCCCGTTATCGGGCGCGACAGCGAAATCCTGCGCGTGATTCAGGTGTTGGTGCGCCGCACAAAGAACAACCCAGTGCTCATCGGCGAGGCCGGTGTCGGCAAGACGGCCATCGCCGAGGGACTAGCGCAGAAGATCGCCAACAACGATGTGCCAGAGATTTTGCAGGGCCGCCGTGTGCTCTCACTGGACCTGTCCGCGATGCTGGCGGGGAGTCGCTTCCGGGGTGAATTTGAGGAACGCCTCAAGACGACCATTGAGGAAGTCCAACGCGCCCAGGGTGAGATCATCCTGTTTATCGACGAGATTCACCAAGTCGTCGGCGCAGGGGCAGCGGCAGGCGCGATGGACGCCGCCAACATGATGAAGCCCGCGTTGGCCCGCGGCGAGTTGCAAACCGTTGGCGCGACAACGCTAGACGAATATCGCCAATATATCGAGAAGGACAGCGCCCTAGATCGTCGTTTTGCCCCCGTGTTCGTCGAAGAACCGAACATTGAGGACACTATCGACATTCTGTTCGGCCTGCGCGACCGCTACGAGGCACACCACAAGGTCGTTATCAGCGATGATGCCATTATCGCAGCAGCCCGCCTTTCCGACCGCTACCTGACCGAGCGCAAATTGCCGGACAAAGCTATCGACCTGCTAGATGAGGCCGCCGCCAAGCTCCGTGTCGCGCTTTACTCCATGCCAGACACACTCAAAATCCTTAAGGACGAGATCAACCGCATCTCCGCCAATGAGGAGGCCGCAGGCATGGCGCGTGAGTACGAGCGGGCTGCCGAGTTCAAGATGCACCGCCTCAAGCTAGAGGAGGACTACGAGAATGCCAAGCGCGACTGGCAGGCGGAAAACACGCTGGACGAGGTGGTGAGCGCCGATGACATTGCGGGGGTTGTCTCGCAGTGGACGGGCATCCCACTGAGTCAGATGTTGGAGACAGAGAGCGAGAAGCTGCTCCGCATGGAGGACGCACTACACCAGCGCGTCATCGGCCAAGACAAGGCCGTAAGTGCGCTGTCGGACGCCATCCGCCGGGCGCGGAGTGGCCTAAAAGACCCAAACCGTCCAATTGGTTCGTTTATCTTCCTGGGCAGCAGCGGTGTTGGTAAGACAGAACTAGCAAAGACACTCGCCGAGTTCCTGTTCGATGACGAGGACGCGCTCATTCGTATCGACATGAGCGAGTACCGCGAGCAGCACACCGCCAGCCGCCTGTTTGGTGCGCCTCCGGGGTATGTCGGCTACGAGCAAGGCGGCCAGTTAACCGAGGCCATTCGCCGTCGCCCATACCGTGTCGTGCTGTTTGACGAGATCGAGAAGGCCCACCCGGACATCTGGAATACGCTATTGCAAATCCTGGAGGACGGACGCCTAACCGACGGCCAAGGTCGCACGGTGGACTTCCGCAACACCATCATTATCATGACGAGCAACCTGGGAACAGACTTCGTCAGCCGGGGCGGGGCGTTGGGCTTTATCCACGGGGCCGACAGCGACGCCATCGCCGACCATCAGAAGATTGAAAAGGCCATGCGCGATACCTTCCGCCCAGAGTTCCTGAACCGTATCGACGAGATCATCATCTTCGAGACACTGGGGCAGGCCGATGTGGAACGGATGGTAGACCTGCAAATGCGCTTGGTCGGTGGGCGACTGCGTGAAAGCGTCAACATCGGCCTACACCTGACGGAACCCGCCCGATACTGGTTGGCACGTAAGGGCTACGACCCGCAATACGGGGCGCGTCCGCTGCGCCGCACCATCCAACGCTATGTGGAGAACCCGCTGAGTGCGCGGTTGCTGGCGGGGGATTTCAATAGTGGGGACCTGATCGTGATCGACGAGGTGGGCGAGGAACTGGTTTTTGAGCGCCAGATGGACGGCACCACGGACTATATCGACGTGCCGGACTACTTTGTAGAGACACCACCCAACTACCCGCAGGCCGACTACGTCGATGCCAGTTTTGAGGAACACCCACCCATTGACGACGGCTACTACGACGAGCCACCCACCGACGACGAGCCACCCACATCCTAGCAGTGTGCGACATGGCACCCGTTCGCTTGCAACCGCCCGGCGAACTGCCGGGCGGTTTGCATTTTCGCAGTTAATGGTTTGATTATTGAAGTGCGGACGGGTATAATGTGCCACGAGTAAGGATGTGTGCAACAAACATCCACAAACACTGTCCCATTTCTGGTTGTACCGACTGGTGAAAGGAGGAGGTATTCGGTTGGTCGCCCCCACCAACCCAATACCGTTCTAATGAGTGATATGCCTGGGCTGAGTAACGACGAAGAAAACGAAAACGTGCCAGCTAACGACCCCGCGCCCGAGGAGACCTCCCCGGAAGCCAGCGCGGATAGTGAGACTGGCACCCCTGAAGGTGTTGCGGAGCCAACCTCCGAAGCGCCAACCGAGGACGACACGCCTGCGGAGCCAACCTCCGAAGCGCCAACCGAGGACGACGC
>CAYWZS010000002.1:8499-117592 GCA_964462905.1 uncultured Anaerolineaceae bacterium | reverse complement strand
CCGAGGACGACACGCCTGCGGAGCCAACCTCCGAAGCGCCAACCGAGGACGACGCGCCTGCGGAATCAGTCCCCGAAACGCCAACCGAGGACGACGCACAGGCACCCGCAGACCCCGCCCCCCAGCCAGATGCTGACCCGGTTGTCTCGTCGGAGCCTGCCGAACCCAGTGATGAAACCGCAAGCGAAGGTAACGACCCCGGCACCGTTCAGGGAACGCGCCAACGCTCCGGCTATGAGCGCGGCGAGTTGATTGAGGTTACAGTGAAAGAGGTCTCCCCAACCCGTGTCGAGCTAGCACTTGACGAGCGCGGCGAGGGCTTTACGGGCATCATCCCCAAGCGCGAGATGGAGCGCATGGGCAAGGACCTGCTGGATATGCTGGTGGTCGGCGAACAAATTACACTCTATGTCGTCAACACGGGCGACCCAGAGGGCAACGTCGTGTTGTCGCTCAACCGGGCGCTGGAAAAGCTCGACTGGCAACAGGCCGAGGAGTACCGCGAGGGTCGCACCATCTACGAGGGTGTGATTGCCGGGTACAACAAAGGTGGCCTGATCGTCCGCTTCGGGCGGTTGCGCGGGTTCGTCCCCCAAAGCCAGATCAGCGATGAGCGTCGTGCCCGGCTTGCAGGCGAGGACCCGGAATCGACATGGAGCGACATGGTCAAGGAGGAAATTCAGGTCAAGGTGATTGAGGTGGACCGCGAACGTAACCGCCTCATCCTCTCCGAGCGTGCCGCTGCCCGCGAAACCCGTGATGAGCGCAAGGCAATGCTCATCGCAGAGCTACAGCTAAACGAGGTGCGTACCGGGCGCGTCGTCAGCCTGGAGGACTTCGGCGCATTTGTGGACATCGGCGGCGCAGAGGGCTTGGTCCACCTGACAGAGCTAAGCTGGGGCCACGTCACACACCCCAAACAGGTGTTGTCCATCGGTGAGGAGATTAACGTTGAGGTCATCAATATCGACCAAAAGCGCAAGCGCATCGGGTTGAGCCTGAAGCGCCAACTGCCGGACCCCTGGGACGTGGTGGCCTCCAACTACCGCGAGGGCGAACTGGTGCGGGCAACCGTCACCAAGCTGACCAAGTTCGGAGCCTTCGCCCAGCTTGAGGAGCACGGTGAGGTTGAAGGGCTGGTTCATATCTCGGAGCTTTCCGAGGAGCGCGTGGCCCACCCGCGTGATGTGGTGCAGGTCGGCGAGACCATGACGCTGCGTATCGTCAAGATGGACGTGGCCGACCGTCGCCTGGGCCTCAGCTTGAAGGCCGTGTCGTCTACCGAATACTTGGACGATGATATGAATATGCTCTACGATTAACTCCCGGCATCACACCCGCCACAACCCAAAACCCCGCCCTGTCTCGTCCTGACGAGGTGGGGCGCTTGTCTTTAACCACATAATCAGGAGACCCACCCCCATGACGGACACCCCGAAACAGCAGATCATCGCGCTGGGCGGCGGCGGTTTCAGTATGGAACCAGACAACCTCGCGCTGGACCGCTACATACTGGAACAGGCCAATAAGCCGGACCCCACCGTGGCGTTCCTCCCCACCGCCTCTGGCGATTCACCAGAATACATCGTCAACTTTTACAGCGCGTTTCGTACCCTCGGCTGCTATCCGTCGCATCTCTCGCTGTTCAAACCCCACACAGCGGACCTCGAAAGCTACATCATGGAGCAGGATGTAATTTACGTTGGGGGGGGCAACACCCGTTCCATGCTGGCCCTGTGGCGCGAGTGGGAACTAGACCTCATCCTGCGGGACGCGCTAGAGGCCGGGATTGTACTGGCCGGGTTGAGCGCCGGGGCGATTTGCTGGTTCCAGAGCGGCACAACGGACTCCATGCCGGACAAGCTGCATGTGCTGCCGGGGTTGGGCTTCCTGGAAGGGAGCGCCTGCCCCCACTACGACAGCGAGCCAAAGCGCCGCCCAGCCTACCAGCGCCACATCCAGGCCGGCGAGATGGCCCCCGGGTATGCCCTGGACGACAGCGCGGGCATACACTACATCAACGGGGAGCCGTATCGCTTTATCGCATCCCGCCAGAACGCCAACGCCTACTACGTCTCACAGGGGGATGGCAAGGTCCAGGAGGTACAGCAGGACATGGTGCGCCTCCCCACCTATCGCCCCTAAACGATAACGCGTGTCGCGGGAATCTGCGGTACACTAAGGTCCATGTGACCATTTGCTAGGCCTACTTTTACAAGGAGCGCAAAACTATGTCTGATGCGGTAGTTTTCCAGGTCAAAGAGTATATGGTGGTATTGCGCCAGCTTGAGGAAATGGATATGGACGGGCATCGTATTCTGTTAAAGGGCATCGTCCGTTGTATTGGGGATGAGTATACAATGGACGTGTACGGCTGCCACGCTGACAGCGACTTCCCGGGACCGATTTACAAGCAGGATGAGAACAAGGGCTATATGTTCGTGCCGTATGAGGACTTGCCCATGTTCATCGACATTCTCCGCAACGAGAAACCCATCTACGCGCACCTGCGCGGCGACAAGCCAGAGTGGACCAGCGTCACCACCACCAAAGAACCCGTCGGTGAGGGTGAGGACGCCATGATCGGCAGCGCCCGCTAATCATCCCAGCCCGCCTGCGGGTCCATTTCACAACGGCTTAGAAAGTCCCCTCTCTGCACTCCCCGCACGCAGGGAGAGGACTTCAATTTCTAATTCCGGCACGATTTTTGCTCCCGGTAGCAGCACTCAAACGCCCAGCACCGCCCGATACGCAAAGAACGCCGCCAACCCCAGTACAATCGTCAACAGCAGATTCCGGCTCCAATAGCTAACCGCCACCGCAATCACCCCCGCCACCAGGTACGCGTTGGTGTGGGTGATATCCAACCCCGTGTCTCGATACAGCGCATACGGCACCGTGATGGCCGTCAGCACCGCCACCGGCACATAGCGCAACGCCCGCACCACCTCGCCCGAAAGCTGCATCCGCCCCACCAGCGCCAACGACCCGTAACGCACCCCAAACGTCACCGCAAACATGCCAAAGATCAACCAGAACTCGTTCATGCGCTCACCTCCTTTGCCTGCCGTAAGGGGGCCATCCGCGTCTCTACAATATAGCCCACGGCAATCCCCACCACCGCCGCCAGAACCAGCCCCAGGTTATGCGGCAGCCCATTCGCAACCACGCCCGTGATCCCTGCCGCCGTCGCACACGCCACCATTGGGCGTGTTGTCACCATCGGCACCACAATCCCGATAAACGTCACCACCATTGCGAAGTCCAGCCCCCACGCCGCTGCGTTCTCGAACTGGCTCCCCGCCAACACCCCCACCAGCGTCCAGAAATTCCAGTTGACGTACATCAGCACCGAACTCCCCAGGTGATACCACGCCTTGTGCAGCTCACCGTCGGGGTCATTCCAGCGGCTAATCACCGTCGCGTAGGTTTCATCCGTCAGCCAAAACGCCAAAACCAACAACCACCGCTCCGGCAGGTGCTTCATGTAAGGGGCCAACGACGCCCCATAGAGCGCGTGCCGCGCATTCACGACGAACGTTGTCAGCACAATCACGGCCAACCCCGCGCCCTGCGTCAGCAGCCCCACCGCCACAAACTGCGCACTCCCCGCAAACACAAACAGCGAAAAGCCCATCGCCCCCCAAAAGCTCAACCCCGCCCCCGTGACCGCCAATGTCCCGAAGATGATCCCAAACGGCGTCGCGCCAATCACCATTGGCATCGTGTCCCGCATCCCCGCCACAAACTGCCCTTGCCGTGTGATTTTCGTCGTTTTCTCCATGCCGCCTCTTGATGTCCGTTCGCGCCTCATACCCTCATACTAACCCAGGGTAGCGCAACCCGTCTCATACACAATTGCGGATTGGACCTATTGCCGTTCGGTGTCAATCACGACCGCCCCCTGAATATTGGCGATCAGCCAGCGGACAGTGGCCTGATGCGTCTTGGTGGCGGCGGCGGTCTGCGATATGGAATCCCTTTGGCTCTGTGGATAGCATCACATTTCAATGTACAGGAAGGGGCGCAAAACAAGTGTTGGCAGCCGTTAAAATCCGTGCCGGGTGGATAATGCGCCGCTTTCGTGGCATAGTGACGGCGGTTTGACACGGCAACGAGGACAAACATTCCCCATGATACGTTACATCCGGGCCTTCTTCATAGCACTAGCCATGACCCTACGCGGGGAACAACCGCTTTCCACAGGCGAACGGCGCTATCCCCCGCTGGCAACCTGGCTCAAAACAGCACAGGGGCACATGCAGCAGGTAGACGCAGCGTTAGCAACGGCGAACCTACCCACCGCCGCACGTAAGGGAATGGCCGTCAAGGTGGATGGACGAACAACAAATGTAGACGCCTTGCTGGGGGCAGTGCGGCATCACCTAAACGAAGAATACCCACACTTACTGCGCGACCTCACAGAACACAGCTTAACCGGGATTTACGCCTCTAACCTGAATGACCAGTATTGGCTGGAGGAAATCCTAGCAAACACAAGCCTGCCTGCTTCAGTAACAGCAACCCTAGAGGCGCTCCAAAATCACCTGGGGGCCATCCCACCAAGCAACGCCCTCGAAGCAGAAAAACAACAAACTCCATGAATTTAAAATTGTCGAAAGATCTAAAAATTTACGTAAAATTAACAAAAAAAACACCAAAACAATTGACAACTTTCAGAAATTCATGTATCTTTAATTCAGACTCAATAGCGAGTCAATACTCATACAAATAGGAGACATCATCATGCTTTTCCAACCCCGTGAAGAAGGCCAAGGCCTCGTAGAGTACGCTCTGATCCTCGTATTGGTAGCTGTCGTCGTGATCGCTATCCTGACGATCCTCGGCCCGGCCATCGGCAACGTGTTCTCCAACATCGTCAACGAAGTCTAGTTCCGAACTAGCCGTGACGACGAAAGGGTAGCTTCGGCTGCCCTTTTTGATTCATCTCTGCTTGCCTCAACACCGTTGCTTGTTGACGATTCTCGGCCCAGCAATCGGAAATGTCTTTTCCAGATTGGTGAACGAAGTCTAATAGCGGGCACCACAGCAACACAAGTTTCACAAAAGGGACAACTTCGGTTGTCCTTTTTGCTTTGTCTACTGTAGCAAAGTGAAAGATGTAAAAAATTCGGATAAATGATTGATATTCCGCTTATTTTGATTGACAGCTTAGGGCCTAATCGTGTAACTTGAAAGTAAGCTCAAATGAATGAGCAAATCATGGAAATTCTAGGAGATATCATTATGCTTTTCCAACCTCGCGAAGAAGGCCAGGGTCTAGTCGAATATGCTCTGATTCTGGTTCTGGTTGCCGTCGTCGTGATCGCCATCCTGACGATCCTCGGCCCGGCCATCGGTAACGTGTTCTCCAACATCGTCAACGAGGTCTAGTTCCAAACTAGCCGTGACGACGAAAGGACAGCTTCGGTTGTCCTTTTTTTATTCCCCCACACCCCACACCACAATCTGATTATCCCCCCCACCAGTCGCCAATAGCGGCGTGCGCGGGTGAAAAGCCAGCGTCATCACCGGCTTGGTGTGCGTCTCCAGCACAGTGATCGCATCACCAGCAGGCACCGTCCACAGTTGGACGCGGTTATCGGTGCTGCCTGTCGCCAAAATTGCCCCATCAGCACTAAAAGCGGCTGTCCGCACATCCCCCACATGACGGAGCGCCACAAGCTGGCGCGGGTTCTGCGGATCACGTACATCCCACAGCCGGGCGCTATGATCGCGGCTGGCCGTGACCAGCAACGGCTCCGACGGGTGGAAGGCCACCGCTCGCACCCAGTCGCTATGAACACCGATGACACCCTGTAGTTTTTGCAGCTTGAGGTCATATAGCCGACACGTATTGTCGCGCCCACCAGAGGCCAACAACACCCCATCGCCACCGAGCGCAACCGTATTCGCCTCACCATCATGGGCGTAGAGCGTCTCCATACCCCCATCCGGGCGGAGCATCCGCACCGTTCCGTCTACGGCACAGGCTATCGCGGTTCCCGTCCGCGTGAACGTGATCTTCTCGACTGCGTCGGGAAAGGTATAAGCCGTGACAGGCTGCATCGACGGGCTGTAGGCGCGTAGATCCCAGACTTTCACCTGCGTGTCGGCGGAAGCAGTCGCGAAGGTCGCACCGTTCAGCGCAAAGGCAATCCCCTTCACCGGGCCGTTATGCCCCTTGATGAACACCTGTTGGCCGTCCAGCGAGCCACGCCACAGCGCGACCCCGCCCGCACTCCCACACGCCAACAGCCTCCCGTCCGGCGACCACACAAGGTTGGCAATCCAGCCACGGGTGATGCGTTGCACAGGCTGCAAGCGTGAAACAGTTTCCGGGGTGAGGGAAGACATATGAAAACTCCGTTTTAGATGAATCAAAGCTCAACATTTTACCCCATTATCCCCGGTTTGCGGTACAATTTTTGGGATAAATTGGGATATTTTGGGATAAATCGCATGACAGACACCAATCAAGCTGCAACTGTAACGCAGATCGCGACGGAGATTAGCACCTGTACCCGCTGTCCGCTGCACCAGGGACGCACACAAACCGTCCCCGGCAGCGGCAATGCCAACGCATCCATTATGTTCATCGGGGAGGCACCCGGCGCAAGCGAGGACGAACAGGGCGTCCCATTTGTCGGGCGTAGCGGCCAATACCTGAACTACCTGCTAAACCAGATTGGCCTCAGCCGCCCAGATGTGTTCATCACCAACGTGGTGAAGTGCCGCCCCCCCAGCAACCGCGACCCGAAATCCGACGAGATTGAGGCGTGTAAGGACTATCTAGCACGCCAGATCGACACCATCAACCCGGAGGTAATCGTCACAGTGGGGCGCTTTAGCATGGCACGATACTTCCCCAAGGCCAAGATCAGCAACATTCACGGCCAACCCAAATACGAGAACGGACGCGCCTACTACCCGATCTACCACCCCGCCGCTGCACTACGCAACCCCGGCCTGAAGCGCGACATGGAGGAGGACTTCAAGCGCCTGCTGACCGTCATCGAGGAGGTGAAACAGCGCCGCGCCTCGGACGACTTCGACGCGCCCCCCAGCGGTGACGACACCCCAGACAGCGACCCGCCAGAGCAGTTGACCCTGCTATAACCGTTCTGCTGTGGAACATGCGTGACGGCTCAAGCATACCGGCGCTATACACTGCCGTACAAAACAGGGCGGTGGTCCCTCCCCGCGTGGGAGAGGGAATTCGGGTGAGGGCCAAAATGGTCACGGTCGCGGGTTTGGACTATAATCAGCATAAGGGATTGAGACGCATTGAGAGAAACCAACTATGCCCAGACGATTCAAACGCGCTGCCCTGTGGGGGTTGGTGCTGCTGTTGGCTGTTGGGGTGGCCTTCGCCGCACCCCAGCCCCAACAGATTGACAATTTTACCTCGTTCACGTCCTCACTGCGGGCGGACATCGAAGGGGCCGCCAACGATGCACTGGGCCAGGGGGTTCGCCCGCCGGACTGGACATCCAACATCGACATCACCAGTGAGACCTACGTGGCCGACCTGTGGTATGACAAAGAACTGCTCGCCAACGTGCTGTTTGGCGAGTTCAACCGCCCCGACGGCTGGCTAGGGATCACCGTAGAACGTGGAGAGATTGTCGCCCGGAACACCCGCTTCGACCTCGAAATCCTGGCGGACAACATCTACGGCGGTACGGAGACGCGCCCGCCAACCTGGGCCGGGGCCGCGCCGATCTACCGCTGCGAGCGCATCGTGCAGAACATCAACGCCCTCATGCGCGACTTCTATGGCTTCCAGGCCAACACCCAGGACGACGCCTTCGGGTTCTGTGCGTTGATCCGCGATGAACTGGAACTGGCAATCCTCGAAGATGAGGGGCTAGACGTCAGCGGCGACGTGCTGGACCAGGAAATCCTGGCGGCACGCGGCGACCTGGAGCGCATCGCCAATGAGGTCTACGGCGTCAACAGCCGCCCGATTGGTTGGCGCGGTAACACAGACGCCGCCTCGCCACTGTTGCTCACGGACACCTATGAGGATTTACGCATTCTCGGCGATGAGACACTGGGCCTGGATGTGCGCCCAGATGGATTCATCGGGCGTATCACCGAGTCACGCGTGGAGACGTTCCGTAACCTGCGCTACGACCTGGAACTGCTGACCGACGCCACGCTCCCCACCTTCCCCTCGCTCAATGGGGAGCGCCCGCGTGGCTGGCAGGGGACCGACCTGCTACGCCGTTGTACACCCACCACACAAGACCTTGTGCTGCTGTTGGAGGCACAATACGGCACCGACGACCTTACCCCCTTTAACCGGGGGCAGTTTGAGGCCGTCGCTGAAGATGCCTTCTGCGACGACATCCGCGAACGTGCCAACGACTTCGCAGAGTTGCGCCCGCCAACAGCCGAGGAACGGTTGGCCCAGGTAGCCACCAATAACCTAACGTTTGAGAGCGACTTCGCCTTCACCTACCTAGACCCTGCCGCACTTCAGTACATGGGCGTTATGCCGCGTGGGACACCCTTCCGGGCTTGGTACCGCAACTTTAACGACAGTACGATGATGTTCGTCAGCGGCCAGGACTTCGCGCTGTTTATCGACCGGCGCTTTACCAATATGCCGCAGGACACCTTCGACCGCCTGCCCACGCTAGAGGGCATCGCCCCGTTGACCTTCTGCGACACGAACTGGTGCGACGGCCCCGGCCCCACACCCACCCCGACAGGTGGCGCGTTGGAGTCGCTGCTGTTCGTGCAGACCCCCGCCGTGCCGCCCACAGTTGATGCGGGTGCAGTCGCAAGCGAGGAGAAAACACAGGTCAACTTCGAGAATGTGTGTGTAACTTACCTCTCGGACAACATCCAGACGGGAACAGCCCAGGTCATATTGGAACTGTGCCAGGAGCCGCAGCGCATCACCTGCGAGCCAGTGATTACCATCCTGGACCTGACGACCAACGCACCCAAGCCCGTCATCAGCACCCAAAACGGAGAAAATGTCTACGAGTTCAGCTACTCGTACAACTTCAACCTCAGTATTGAAAGCGCCACACTACGCTCGCCGGACGTGTTCCTGACGGACCCGACACTGCCGCGTGATCCGTGTGGATAGACCAGGAGCGTAAATCATGGCATATCCCGTGATGTTGAACGTAAAGGGCCGCCGTTGCCTGGTCGTCGGCGGTGGGCAGGTGGGGGCACGCAAGGCGCGTGGCCTCCACGCCGAGGGCGCAGTTGTGACGGTGCTAAGTTCGTCGTTTTTGGAACGGCTGGACGGCGTGACCTACATTAACGCTCGCTACGACCGCCAATACATCGAACAGGTGGACCCGTGGTTGGTGGTAACGTGCGTCAACAGCGGCGAAACCAACGCCCAGATCGGCGCAGATGCCGACGAATACGGCGCAATCGTCATCCGGGCAGACGACTCAAAAGCTGGTGACGCGCATGGGGTGATGAAGCGCGAACAGGGTGAGGTCACGCTGATGGCGGCCTCCGGCGTACCCACATTTTCCCGCTTTTTGCTAGACACCTTCGAGGCCCAACTCACACCGGAACTCGTGGCGATGGGCGAGACACTCAAGGACATTCGCGCCGAACTGCGCGAAAGCCTGCCCACCGCCGAGGCCCGCACCGCCGCCTGGCAGCGGATCACCCCGCAGTTTGCGGGGTGGGTGGAGCGCCTCAACGCGGGGGAAACGGTGAACATCCGCGCAGAGGTCGAGGCGTTACTGGCAAACGACTAGAGAGCAAATGTCCGCCGTCAATCAATCCACTAACGGCAGGCCCTTCGGCTTCTCCCCCTCCAACAGCGCCCGCGCCTCCTCCGGCGTGACGCGCAACATAAACCAGGCTGTGATTGCGCTCAACCACGCCAGCACCGCCCCGATGAGCGTCGCCGTGCGGAACACGTCCACAAACGCCTGCCGCACGGCCATCTGCACCACCTCGACATTAGCCTCGTCCACACTGTCCGGCACCTGCACATTGCCCAACTCGGACGCCTGCGCCATCAGCGCGGCGCGGCTCTCATCGCTCAGGTCGATCTCAGCTTGACGGGCATCCAACGCCCCCTGAAACTGCAACAACACAATCCCGCCGATAATCGCAATCGCCAACACGCCTGCCGTGCGGCTGGCCGCGTTGTTCACGCCGCTGGCCGTCCCCGCGCTGTGGCTTGGCACACTGCTCATCACCGCATTGGACAACGGCGCAACGACAAATGTCATGCCAATACTCATGACCATAATCCCCGGAAAGTAGCTGGTCCAGTAGGCCCCCGGCCCAGACGTAACCCCCGGCCACGCCAACAGCGCAAAGCCTAGCCCCGTCACTGCGGAGCCAAGCGTCAACGGAATGCGCGGCCCAATCCGGCTGGAGAACGCCCCGGCCCGTTGCGAGAACAGAATCAACATGATGCTAAACGGCAACGTGGCGAACCCGGCAAAGCGTTCCGGGTAGCTCTGTGCCTGGATGAGGTTCAACGAGAAGAAAAACAGCGATCCCTGCAACCCGGCATACAGGAACAACGTCAGCAAATTGGCCCCCGTGAACACAGGTGACGCAAACAGCGACAACGGCATCATGGGATGGTCGGTTTGGTCCTCCCACCACAAGAACGCCACCAGCAAGACAATCCCAGCGGCCAGAGTAGCCATATTGACCGGGTTAAACCCCGTGTCCCCCGCCTGGATGAAGCCATAGGTGATGGCGGCCAGGCCCAACGTCGCCAGCACCCCGCCGAGATAGTCCAGTTGTTCTGAGGCTTCCTCGTCCCGGCTTTCCGGCACATAACGATAGAGCGCATACAACGCCACTACCGCTAACGGCACATTGATGAAGAACACGCCCCGCCACATCCCCTGCGCGACTCCCGGCGAAATCCCCGGCACCCCCGCCCAAATTTCCGCGTCCGCCAGGAACCCGCCGATGATCGGCCCGCCCACTGTCGTCACGGACAAAAACGCCGACCACAGCCCGATTGCCCCGCCGCGCCGCTCATCGTCGAAGTACGCGGAGATGATCGCCAGCGAGCCGGGGATCATCATCGCCCCGCCGACCCCCTGCACCAGCCGAAAACCAATCAGCATCGTGACTGAGGTGGAAAAGCCACTCAGCGCGGAGCCAATCACGAACAGCCAGATGCCGTAGCCGAAAACGCGCTTGCGCCCGTAGTGGTCGCCCAGGCTCCCCCCAACGAGAATCAACGCCGCCAACAGCAGCAGATACCCGTTCGTGATCCATAACAGGTCAGCGGCAGTCGCGCCCAACCCCCGTTGTAGCGCGGGCAACGCCACGTTGAGGGCGCTCCCGCTGATAAACCCAATTGAAGAGGCCATGATGGTACTCACCAGCACCCAGCGTCCTGTGATGTCTGGCTCGGTGTTTATGGGTTGTGGTGTGTTGTCGATAGCTGCCATGTGCCGGCGCTTCCTTACAGGTCGTATGGTCAATAATCTCGACTATAGACCATGTGCCAACATCACACTATGAGCAAAGCGTAACAATTATAGCTACAGATGTGTTTCCCACACGCACACGCCGAGCGTCTACACCCCCTGGCAAACATACCCTTTAAATTTGTGCCCAACAGCGCCATAATGTGCAACGACGTTGACCTGGCATACGCAGGTCATTTTTTCTGTCTCGTCATTTCGACAAGACCGTTATCAGCCAAACACAAGCCAAGAGGAACATCTACACAATATGGCATCCTATCACGGTCCTAAAGCCAAGCAGCAGCGCCGTTTCGGGGAAGTGCTGATCCCACGCGCCAAGTATCAAAAGATTCTCGGCAAGCGGGCTTACCCCCCCGGTGAACACGGTAAGGAAAAGACCTTCCGTAGTGGGCGTCGTAGTGACTACGCCGTCCAGTTGGACGAGAAGCAAAAGCTCTCGTTCGTCTACAACATCCGCGAGAAGCAGCTTCGCCGCTACTTCAAGGACGCCCGCCAGCAGCCCGGCCCGACAGGTGAAAACCTGCTCATGTTGCTGGAGCGCCGCCTGGACAACCTCGTCTATCGCGCTGGGTTCGCCGCAACGATCTGGGCAGCGCGCCAGTTGGTCGTCCACGGCCACATCCAGGTTAACGACAAGCGCCTGGACCTGCCGTCCTACTCCGTCATCCCAGGGGACCGCATCAGCGTGCGCCCGAAGATGCAGAAGAACGTGCATGTGCTGGAGGCGCTGGAGAGTATCGGCAACCCGCCGGACTACCTGTTGTGGGAAAAAGAGAAATTCTCCGCAACGCTCACACGCATCCCAGCCCGCGCCGAGATCCCAACCCCGATTGAAGAGCAGCTCGTGGTGGAGTTCTACGCCCGCCTGGTCTAATCAATGCGTGCCGGGCGACGCATAGCCCAAAGAAACGGGCTACACCGCTTGGTAACCTTGGTCCTCACATCATCCCGAATATAAGAAGGGTTGAAGAAGTCCCTCGCCTGTAGGAGATAGAGTGAGGGCCAAAGCGCGTTACAAGTTATCATCCACAGACCCAACCCCCATCAATTTCCACATGCACGTTGCCGTGACTCAAGCTAAGATAAGGTGAGATACCTATCGACCCGGAGCGCATCCCCATATGGCAACCGAACAAATCCTACAACAGCTCGTGAATGCAATTTCGCTAGGCGCGATCTACGCGCTGTTTGCGCTGGGCTATGCGCTGGTGCTCAGTGTATTGGGCGTACTGAACCTCGCGCACAGCGCGGTGTTCTCGTGGGGGGCTATCCTCGGCCTGTTGCTGGTCAAAGAGATCGGCGTGCCGCTGTGGTTAGCCTTCCCACTGGCGACCGTAGGCGCGGGGTTGCTCGGCGTCGTGCTAGAGCGCGTGGCCTTCTACCCGCTCCGGCGGCGCAATGCCCCCCGGCTTTCACAGTTGATTAGCAGCATCGGCGCGGCCATCCTCCTCGTCAACATCGGCCAGTTGGTGATGACCCAGGTGTTCGGCAATACACTGGACTACTTCCCCACCGACCTCGTCTCCAACGAACCCATCGCCGGGCTAGCCGTGCGGATTACCCCGCTGCGCGTGTTGATTGTCGGGATTGCGCTGACGCTCATGGTGGCACTGAATTACCTCGTCGCCCGGACCAAAATCGGGCGGGCCGTGCGGACAGTCGCCTTCAACGAGCGGATCGCGGCGCTGCTGGGCGTGGATACGGAGCGAATTTTCCTGCTGACGTTCTTCCTGGCGGGCGTGCTGGGCGGCGCAGCAGGGATGCTCTATGGGTTGATCTTCATCAACGTGGAGCCGTTCATGGGGGACCGCGTATCGCTCGTGGGGCTGGTCGCCATTGTGCTCGGCGGCCTTGGCAGCATCAACGGGGCGGTGTTGGGCGGCTTCATCGTCGCCGCCATCCAGACGTTCAGCGTAGCGGTCGGCGGCGGCAGCTACCGTAACACCGTGATCTTCATCCTGCTGTTTATCGTGTTGGTGGTCCGCCCAGAGGGGTTGATGGGCACCAAGCGCCAGGACCGGGCGTGACACCGTTTTTAGTCAACCTCAAATGGCTGGTTCGTTTCAGTCGTGGGCAGCCCCCCCACCCGTGAAATCCATGACCGCCCTGATGTCTGTGTGTCACACAACCTGTTTCCCCACCTACAAATCCATGTCGGGGAACGGTTTGCGAGTGACCCAGGATAAGGGCAAGCACCATGCGCCCCATCCTTGCGGATAAACGTTGGGGCGTTGTTCGCTAGGATGATAGAATAGCCGCACGCGAGGAATAGGAATTTTTTCACGATGGAATTTATCTGGGATATTTTAGGGTCGGTCAACATCACGGAAACGGCGCTCCAGTTTATGCTGGTGAACGCGATTCTGGGCCTGTCGATCTACTTGACGCTCTACACCGGGATGTTCTCGCTGGCGCAGGCCGGGTTCATGGCGATTGGCGCTTACGTGGGCGTGCTGACAACCCAGGAACTCCCGGCGTTGCTGGTGGCGTGGGGCTGGTTCGCGGACGAGCCGAATATCGGCCTGTTCTGGGGCGTGCTGACCGGGGCAGTTGCCGCCGGGCTGATTGCGATTCCGATTGGCCTCCCCGCGTTGCGACTGCGCGACATCTACCTCGCAATCGCGACCATCGGCTTCGGCGAGATTGTGGCGGAGTTCATCAAGAATTTCGATAACATCGTGAGTTCGTTCATTCGGATGCAAGGGGCCTTCTCACTGATGGCGGCGGAGGGGCTGGGCTACGGTGCAGCCTGGGGCGAGTTCGGGCGGGTGCGCTTCCGCTTGATTGAGGGCGCACGCGGCATCAAGGGCATTCCCAAACTCACCGAAACCTGGCACCTCGTTCTGTTTATCGCTGTCGTCGGCTACATCATGGTCAGGCTACATCGCTCGCGGCTGGGGCGCTCAATGGCCGCCATCCGCCAGGACGAGCAGGCCGCGTCTAACATGGGGATTGATGTGGTGTTCGTCAAAAATCTGGTGTTCGTCCTCAGCGCCATGGTCGCCGGGGCGGGGGGAGCCTTCAACGGCCACCTGACGCGCATCGTCACGCCAGACGCCTACGGTTTTGACCGGGCGGTAGATATTCTGGCGTATGCGGTGTTGGGCGGCACCGGAACGTGGATCGGCCCAATTATCGGCGGGATGACGTTGGGTGCGCTGCCGGAGGTCTTGCGCTTCAGCGATCAGTATCGTGGTGTGTTGAACGGGGCGGTGCTGTTACTGGTGATCCTATTTCTACCCAAGGGCATTGTCGGCATCCCAGAGATGATCCACGACTTCTTCTCCGGCGACAAAGACAAGGGCATCCCAACGGAACCGCCGCCAGACAAACCCGCTACCGACGCGGCGGACTAACGCTGTACCGCTACCGTTTCTCGTCGTGTGGGTAATTTGGGAAACGGGCCGCTGTGTCAAGGAAAAACGCTACGGCGCGGCATTCTGGCTGCTCGCGCTACCCGTCGGGATTTTCCTGTTCCCGGTGTTGGGCTGGCTCGCCACCTGGACGGTTTAATCAATCCCCGTAATTCGCCGCAGCGCCGTGGCCGCCTCGTCACGAACCCCCGCGTCAGGGTCATGAGCGGCGACCGCGTCCAACGCGGGGACCGCCCGACGGTCCCCCAGCGCACCCAGCGCCCGCACAATATCCTGGCGGAAATCCACCTGGGCGGCGGCGATGTGGGGGTCGGCGTCTGGCTCCTCGTCAGCGGCCATCGCCAGTGCCTCCAACAGCGCCGGGATCGCCGAACAGTCGCCGTGTTCCCCTAACGCCTGTGCCGCGTCGGATGCCGCTTCTAGGTCGTCGTCGGCCAAGTCCGCAATCCACATCAACACCTGCGTCTCCTCGCTGAACAACGACCGTAACAGCGCAATCCACATGGCGATAATCGCCGGATACCGATACATCAACCCATCACCTCCACGACTTTCTACGTTAACCGCGCCCGGCGCTCCACCTCATCCGCCAGCGCCCGGATGTAATGCACCGCCCGTTCGACACAGTCCACATCCACCGCCGCCGGGACATCACTCGGCGCGTGCCACCCCAGCGGCACCCGCGTTATCGGGTCGTAGCCTGTGAGCGTTGTCCCGTGATAGCCGCGTACCGTCAACGTCGCAACAGCATCCGCGTCGTCCAGCGTGCCCCGCTCCACACCGAGAACGGGGGCCGCGACCCGCGCCGCCTCAGCAACGAGCAGGACGCGGGGGGACGCCATATACCCGGTCAGGTAAGTGCGCCCCGTGTAGCGCCCCGCCACGAACAACCGCCCAGACCCCACCCGCGTTACGTTCAGGAAGTGCGCCGTTGTGAGGTCACGCCCGAACGAGTCTAGCAGCGCATGGACCCCCGCCGCGCCTGTCTCCCCGGACCCAGCGAACACTACCCAAACCTCCGTGTGTTCCAGTGGACGCGCCACGATTTGCGCCGCCGCCGCCAACACCGCCGCGACCCCACTCGCGTTGTCGTTCGCGCCTGGGGTATGGCCGCCGCGCCCCTCCAGGTGCGCCCCGACCGTTGCCGCCACCAGCCCCCACCACGACCCCGTCCGCAGCCCCGCCAACGCCCCAGGGCCACCGATTGCGCTCGCGATACCTGCCACCGCGTTGATCAGCGGCGCGAGCAATAACCCGGTGCCCAACGCTCGATCAGGCACTGGCCCCCGCCGCGCCTCCGAGACCAACGGTGAGTCCACATTCGCCAGCAACACCAACCGCGACCGTTGTTCCCCCGCCGCCGGGATCGTCCCCATCAGCGTGCTAGACTGCCCACGCCCCAGGGGGGGTGTGCGGTCCCCGCGTAACATGTCAAAGACCCGCTTCGCCGCACCGACCGCCACCAATGCCGCCCCCGCCCGTGCCAGCCGCCACACAACCCGTCCGCGCCGCCCTTCTGGGGCTGGCCCCGGTGCGTTGAGAGCCGCCGTCACCGCCAACGGCAACCACAGCCCGCGCACAGGGTTAGTTGCAGCCGGAAAGCGCAGGGTTCGCGCCTCACGGACGCCCATATCTGCCAGCGCCCCCCGCAAATACGCGAACGCCCGCTCTTCTGTGCCGCCCGCCGCGCCGCGTGGCCCAATGCCCCCAGCCAGCGCCCGGATGTGCCCGCGCAGGGTCGCCAACAGCGCCGGGTCATGTAGGGAAATTTGCTCGTGGTCGCTCATCGTGTCGTCACGCCCTGTCATCTCGTTCGGTCGCCGCGATTATAGACGACAGCCCAACCCCGCGTACACCCATAGCGAGGCATAGCGACACGCAGAACCGTAGGGAAATTCACCCCCATGTGGTTGAGGCGCTCTTTTGAATAGGGGTATACTGTGGGCAGGCGCATCAGCCGCCGTTTGCCTCTCAACCGCCGCAGGAGATTCACGCCCATGCAAGCCGAAAATAAGCCGTTCTCACTTGCCGCCCTTCTCGAACAGTTCGACAACCGCATCATCGTCGCCGTGATGATCCTACTGGCAGCCGGGGCCAGCCTCGCAGCTATCTTCACCATGCCCATTGTAGACCACGACACAGGCAAACACTTTCACCCCCGCTTTACGGAATTCTGGAATGGCACCTACGAATACTACACCGGCCCCCTTGAGGCATACGCCCAGGACTTCGATGCGATTATCCCCAGCTACGTGAATATTCCACACGCCGCCGTCATGTGGCCCTTCATTTTAGAAATGCACTGGGCCTCGTTCTGGGTGGCCTTCGCAATCGCGCTCGTCCTGCTTGGCGACCTACGCCGCCCACTGAACGCCCTGGCACGCCTGCCCTTTTTGCTCTCGGCTTACGCCTTTTTTGCCTACTCCGTCGCCAATGTAATCGCTGCAACCGCCTTCGGCCTGTTGATCCTGCTCTACCGCCTGAAAGGTTGGTGGCGTGGCTTGGCCTGGGCCTTACTGATGATCCGCCCACAGGACAGCGTCCCGTGGCTGGTCTACGACGGGATGCAGGCACTCCGGGAACGCGACTGGCGGGCGTTTGTGGTTGCCGGGGTGTTTGTCGTCTTCCCCGTGCTGATGTACGGCCCAACGATCTACCTGGACTGGCTCACGCTCATGCAAAATTACTCGGCGGATGGCATCCGCGAGTACTTTGCGCTGGTGAACTTCTCGCTCGTCTACAACACCTGGACGGCCCTCGCCCTTAGCACAGGCGTTATCGTGCTGCGGTTTGTCCACTGGGACGCCGGACGACTGCACCTGCGGCGCTGGCGCGAGATGCCCTACACCGAGAAACTGTGGCTGATGTGTGCCGCCTGGTACATCTCGCAGCTCTACGGGACGTTTACGATGCTGTGGCTCATCGTGTTCGGTGTGCGGATCTTCAAACCACGCCGGGCGCTCATCACCTATGGCTTGTTGCTGGCCGTTAGCCTATACGGATTTACAGTGTTTGAACCCGTGCGGAATGTGTGGGGTGTGGTGTTGTCTATCTATGCTATGGCGTTGGTCTTTCCACGGGATGTCGCCAATATGGACCTGTCCCCACACGAGTTTGAAACATCCCCACCACCGTCAACAACCAAGGCGCAACCCGCCCCTAGCTCGGCCTAACATCTCGTGCGCTGCGTGCGTACAATCGCCCTCTTAACTGGTACTAGCGTTACAGACGAAAGGCACTGTCCGCATGACGAATGGAAAAGCAGCGTTGATCGCCCGCCTCAACAGCCGTGAGGCCACCGTCGGCGTGGTAGGTTTAGGGTATGTGGGGCTGCCGCTGGCGGTCGAGTTCGCCGAGGCGGGGTATGCGGTCGTCGGCTACGATGTAAGCGTAGACAAAACCGCCCGACTAAACCAGGGCGACAGCTACATCCCAGACATCCCCTCCGCTCGCCTGCGGCCACTGGTGGCAAGCGGCAAATTACGGGCAACCACCGACCAAACGGTGCTGGGCGAGGTTGACACGATCAGCATTTGCGTCCCCACACCGCTCCGCAAGACCAAAGACCCGGACATGTCATTCATCATCCGTGCCGTAGAGACCATTGCCGACATCGCCCGTAGCGGGACGCTCGTCGTGCTGGAGAGCACCACCTACCCCGGCACCACCACTGAAATCATCGCACCGCGTTTGCGGGAGAAGGGCTTCACAATCGGGGAGAACATCTTCGTCGCCTTCTCGCCGGAGCGCATCGACCCCGGCAACACACGCTACAAGGTCCGCAACACACCCAAGGTCATCGGCGGCGTGACACCCCACTGCACGGAGGTCGCCATCGCGCTCTACAGCGCCGCCATAGACACCCTCGTCCCGGTATCGTCCCCCACTACCGCTGAGATGGTCAAATTGCTGGAGAACACCTTCCGCGCTGTGAACATCGGTCTTGTCAACGAAATGGCGCTGATGTGCGACAAGCTCGGCATCGACGTGTGGGAGGTCATCGACGCGGCCTCGTCCAAGCCGTTCGGGTTCATGCCGTTCTACCCCGGGCCGGGGCTGGGCGGCCACTGCATCCCCGTGGACCCGCACTACCTCTCGTGGAAACTCAAAACACTGAACTACAATGCCCGCTTCATCGAACTCGCCAGCGAGATCAACACGTCCATGCCCTATTTCGTGATGGACAAGATCACGGACGCGCTCAACAACCGCAGCCAGGCCGTGCGCGGGGCGCGGGTGGTGGTGCTGGGCGTCGCCTACAAGCGTGATGTGGATGACGTGCGCGAAAGCCCGGCGTTGGATGTGATGGGCCTGTTGCGAGAGAAAGGCGCAGATGTCGTCTACCATGACCCATTCGTCAAGCGCTTTCGCCTGGACGACAACACCACCGTTACCAGCCAAACCTATAGCGATGGCTTGCTCTCCAGCGCCGACTGCGTGGTCATCCTCACGGACCACACCAGCTACGACTACCAGCACATCGTCGATCACGCCCCGCTAATCGTGGACACCCGCCATGTGACACCCGCCGTCAACGGGACCGCGACGGTCGTAATGCTGTAGCGCCGTTAGGGTTGGGCGTTGGAATGGCCTGCGCGATGCGAACCGAGATCAACAGCCACCCTCCCACTTGCATGTGTGGGCGGGGGCCAAGGCCGACGCCTCCACGCCGGGTTGATCCACCTTAAACGTCGGCCCCGGACGGTGCAAGCGCAAACCGGGGACAGGTCGCCACGGCAATATCTCCGGGGCTTGCCGGGCGCTGGGCGGGGTCCAACAACATCATCACTCGCCGTTATTATAAACCAGCCGCCGCAAGCCCTCCCCGCTGAGATAGCTATACCCCACCGCCGCCGTCGTCAATAGCGCCAACGGCAACGCCGCCCCCCCTGTCAGCGCGAAAGCGTACTTCGTCAGCAATACGCAGATCGCCACAAACATATAGCCAAACATGTTCAGCACAATCCAGCGCCACGCCCCCGGCACACTGTCCCGGATGATCGCCCAACCCATAATGCCGACGACAGCACCATAGCCCAACCCGCCCACAAGATCGTCCACATACCAGTCCGCGCCCCACAACACCGCCATCCCCCCAACCGCCGCCAACAACCCGTAAATCATCCAATCGCGGCGCTCGTGCCGCAACGGGAGCAACCGCCCCTGCACCAGCGCCAACGTACACCCCAGCGAACCCACCGTCAGCATGTACAGCCACGGTGTCCCCTGCGCGTACAAGGCCGCGCTCCCCATTGCCATTGCGCCGCTGCTGGCACTAATAATCGTCCATACGATTAGATTCATAACGAAAACTCTTATGACGATCAGATGGACACATTCTAATGCGAACGGGGGTGGCTCTGGTAGAATGAATCGTATTGGAACCCCTGTCAGCGAGAGGTGAACGCACATGAACGACAACAACGCCAAGATGACCCGCGAGGAAATTAAAGAATTTATCTTCGATGTCTACGTCGAGGTAATTGAGGCCACCGGGAGCGCCCCGGCTTTCCCGCCGTCGGAACTCGCACGGCTGGCAAACGAGCCGGAGAGCCGTGTGAAGGGTTGCATGATGGAGTTAGAGCGTGAGGGCGTCCTGGAGAAATTCAAGGAGGACGATACGTTGTTCTTTCATCTCAGCGAGGCCGTGCTAGACAATCTCATTGAGGAAATGGAGGCCGACGGCTGGGAGCCACCAGACCTGAGCGACGATGCAGACGAGGACGCTTAACCTCGCAATATCAGCGGGTGTGCGCTAGGATGTGAACAGTCCTGACCGCTCTGCACCCCCACCGGAGGATACCCCATGATCCCACAACGTCTACAACAGGCGCTGGCCCTCAGCCTCGCACTTTTCGGGACGTTGGCCTGTGCGCTGACCGTCCAACCCGACAACCCAACCATCCCACAGGACATACCAGATGCCGCAACAGGTGTCCCCGAAATCACGCTGGCCTCCCCGCTAGACGGTGCGGCTTACCAGCCAGATGTTCCCGTTAATATCCTGGCACGGGTGTCCAACGCTGGCGAGGACATTGACCGTGTCGAGGTGTTGGTGGATGATACCGTGGTGCAGTCCGTCCCCCTGCCAAACCCCGCCGGAGCGCCCGTGTTCCCACTCGCGCAGGTTTGGACCGCCGAGGGCAGCGGGCCGCGCACGCTGTCTGTTGTAGTCTACCGGGTAGACGGCTCCGCCAGCCAACCCGCCACCCGCACCATTGAAATCGCCGGGGCCGCGCCCGCCGTCGTGACAGGCAGTAGCGCATCCGGCGGTAACACAACCGCAAGTGAAGATAACCCCCGTGGCGGCGGTGGCCTGTTGAGCGGGTTGTTCGGGGGTAGTGGCAACAACACCGAAACCGCTACGGCGGATACAAGCGAAGCCGCCACACCGCCACCACCCGTTGACGAGAACAACGAGGCGGATACCGAGGAAGAAGCCACCTCACCACCACCACCCATTGACGAGAACAACGAGAACGAGGCCGATACCGAAGAAGCCGCCGCCCCACCACCGCCAGAGCCAACCACCCCCCTCGCCGTGACAACCACGGGCGTGAATGTACGTGGCGGCCCTGGCACCAGCTTCGCGGCCATCGGCAGCTTTGCCGCCGGGACACAAACAGCACTGCTGGCGGTCAACAGTAACCGTAGCTGGTACAAGCTACAATACTACAACGGCGAGGGGTGGGTCGCTGCCAGCCTGTTGGAGATTCGTAACGCGGACAACCTGCCGATTGACGACGGCCCACCACCGCCCACCCCCACGTTAACCCCTGCCCCAGCCACCGAGGTGCCGACGACCGCGCCGTCTAACCGTAACATCGCCTTCTCCGACATACCCCAGGGCTTCGCCCCCTTCCCGCCGGGCTGTGGGCAGACAATGAACATCACACTGCGCCTGCAAAACACGGGTAGCGACAGCCTCGGCACCTCATCCGCCGCGATTGTCCGTGACATCCATGTGGACAGCGGCACCGTCACCGAAACAACTATCCCAGTGCCAGACATCAGCCCCGGCGAGTCCGTGGAGGTAACCGGCGGCTTCTTGACAGTGGAAACCAACGTCGGCTCTACCCACCGCATCGAGATTCAACTGGACGCCAACGAACAGATCACCGAGTCCGACGAGGGCGACAACCTCTTCTCCGGCGGCCTGGAGTACACGTTAGGCCAGGGTAGCTGTTAAGCACACACCGCCCCCTCTCCATCTAAATCAGGTGTAGAGGGGACAGTGTTGCAATCCGCAAACGCACCCCAACCCAGAATTCACGCCAGCAGACGCACATCTGACAAGTAGCTGTTCCATCACTTATGCGAGACTGCTAAACTATTAGATAATCCTTTGTGATTTTTTCATCATCGAGAGATACGTGGGATGGCCCACACTATCTATCCCCATCAGGAACAAATACACCATGGAGTACAAAAAACAGCTATGAAAACAATTTGCGTCATTGGTGTCGGCTATGTTGGCCTGACAACGGGAACCTGCTTTGCAGACCTGGGCAACCGCGTTATCGGCGTGGACGTAAGCCGGGAGAGGATCGACTCACTAAACGCAGGTGAAATTCCAATCTACGAGCCGGGCCTCACAGACTTGGTCGTGCGGAACCGCAAAGCGGGCCGCCTGACCTTCACCACCTCCTATGAGGAGGGCCTGGAAAACGCCGACTTTGTGTTTATCTGCGTGGGAACCCCCTCCGGCACGGACGGCGAGGCCGACCTCAAGTATGTGCGCTCTGCCGCAGAGACAGTCGCCAAGAAGATGCCGCACCCGCTCATCATCGTCAACAAGTCCACCGTTCCCGTTGGCACCGGCGACTGGGTGGCGGAGATTGTAGAGGCCAACCAGCCAGAGCCAATGGAGTTCTCCGTCGTGAGCTGCCCAGAGTTCTTGCGGGAAGGCTCCGCCATCCGCGACTTCATGCAACCCGACCGCACCGTGCTTGGCTCCACCAACCCGGACGCCGCCGAAGCTGTCGCACAGTTATTCCTGACCCTGCGTGCGCCCATCGTCATGACGGACCTGCGGACTGCCGAGATGATTAAGTACGCCTCCAACGCCTTCCTCGCCACCCGCATCAGCTTTATCAACGAAATCTCCAACATCTGTGAGGCCGTAGGTGCCGATGTGACCGAGGTCGCACAGGGTATGGGCTTCGACCACCGCATCGGCCACCACTTCCTCCAGGCGGGTGTGGGCTACGGCGGAAGCTGCTTCCCCAAGGACGTGAAGGCACTAGCGCACATCGCCGAGCAGCACAACGTCTCCCCGCGTATCCTGCACTCTGTGATGGATGTCAACGAATTCCAGCGCAAGCGCATCATGGAGAAGGTACACGAGGAACTGGGCGACCTCAAGGGCAAGCGCGTGGCCCTGTTAGGGCTGGCATTCAAAGAGAACACCGACGACCTGCGCGAGTCCCCGGCGATTGGCATTGCCGAATACCTGGTCAAGGGCGGCGCAGATGTCTACGCCTACGACCCCGTCGCGATGGAGAATGCGGCCAAGGAACTGCCTGTGGTAAACTACGTCGAGAGCGCCTATGACGCCGCCCAAGACGCGGACGCCGTCGTCATTGCAACCCCCTGGAACGAGTTCAAAAACCTGGACATGCAGCGCATCCTGGACGGCCTGAAAACGCCAATCCTGATCGACGGGCGCAACATGTACGACCCAGAACTGATGAGAGAGATGGGCTTCAAGTATCGTGGTGTTGGGCGCGGCTTCCACGGTAGCGGCGTCAACGGAAACGGCATCGAGACAACCGCAACGTTATAGCCCCCTGTAAGCCTAGGCCCCTGCCCGCTTACAGGGCAGGGGTTCCACTCACATCAAATACCCCCCCAGCGAAAAGCCAGCGGCGCACGTGCCTTGATCTTTGCTAGAATAGGGAACATTGCACACGAAGGGGCGCGTCACATGTTGTCTACCTTCCGCCAATGGCTGCTCCAACGGCTGTGGTTCGTCCACGCGCCGCTAGTGCTGCTCACCTCCCTGCCCACCAGCGAACTACTAACCGTATTGGAGGACGCCGCCAAACCCCACCGCGACCGCCTGCACATGCAGGAGGTTTTCACGTCAGGACGCCGCTACCAGCTCACGAAGAAATCCCAGGGGTTCAACCTCCTCACAACCAGCCGCTCCTACTGGCGCTACACCGAAAGCTGGTTCGGTGTCCGCCGCCGGACCCGCGCCGCCGCCAAGCTCGTCGCCGAGACAATCCACCTAGACGCGGGCCTCACCCGCCTGTCTGTGCGGACCCACATCCGGCTGGGGTACCTGCTGGATGTGGTGTGGGTGCCAACCTTTTTCGCGACGATTGTGATCGCAATGCCCTGGCCGTGGTACGGGATTCTGTGCATCCTCGTGATATTGTACAGCCTCAGCTTCGCCTATCACTACTATCAGGCAGCACACCAAGCCAACGAAATGCTGTTTTTCCTGAACAAAGCCCTGGCCGATGTGCTGGTTCACAACCTGCCGGAACTCGCACCCAGCGGGGCCGACGAGGTGGTCACGCTAAACGACACCTTCGCGGACGCCTGGGAGCGGTTCTACCAGTACCACAGCGACAGCGACGACTAGATACCCGTCCCACAGCGACAGCGACGACTAGATACCCGTCCCACCAGTCGCCTACACGCCGACAGGTTCCGGGGTTGTTTCTGGCTCGGCCTTAGCCTCACCTGTGGTGATGTCAACGCCGCCCTCCGGCGTGATGCAGCACACACGATCCGCATACGGCACAATGTCCAAGCTGTGCGTTGCCATCACGAGCGTGCGCCCCACGCCGCGTGTGAGTTCTAACAACAGGTTCAACACGGAATCGCCCGTTTCCTCGTCCAGGTTGCCTGTTGGCTCGTCCGCCAAAACCAACGCCGGTTCCGTCACAAGCGCACGGGCAATCGCCACCCGTTGCTGCTCCCCCCCACTGAGTTTATCGGGGAAGGTGTCCGCCCGGTCCGCCAACCCCACGCGCTCCAATAGCGCCCGTGCGCGGTCCTCGGCTTCCTTACGTGCGCGTCCGCGTAGCTCCAACGGCAGCGTGATATTCTCAATCACCGTCAGCGTCGGGATCAGGTTGAAGAACTGAAAGACGATCCCAATGTTGTCCCGCCGGAACAACGTCCGGGTCCGCTCGTCAAGCGCCGCGATGTCCGTCCCGTCAATGTGGATACGACCACTGTCGGCGATGTCAATCCCGCCGATGAGGTTCAACAACGTGGACTTACCGCTGCCGCTCTTGCCCAACAACACGAAGAACTCGCCCTCGTGAATGTCCAGCGCGACCTCGTGCAACACATGCCGCGTCTCGCTGGATTCACCGTAGGACTTGGTTAAATCACGAATCGTGACGATGGATTTCGTCATAGTTTGGAAAATGCCTTCTCTTTTCGGTTCACCAATACAAATTAGGCTATCACAATCCCGTGAGTGCGGGATGAACAGCTAACTTGCTGTGTTGAACACCTCATCAAGCCGCACCTGCATCCGTCCGTAGTGGCTCCCCTTCCAATATAGCCAATTCAGAAATTCTCGTGCGCGTTCGCTGGAAAGCCGTTATACTTTTCTTACGACAATTTGAGCGGGTACCACGCCATCCGCCAGAGACGTGCCCAGTCGCGTCTGTATGTTGAAGGAGAAAAACACCCCATGAGCAACACCCCATCGGAACCCGTCCTGACGGACCTCAGCACCGTCATGCAGCCCGTGACCGAGGCAACCCCAGACGACCACGCCGTCCTGACCGACCTCAGCGCCGTCATGCAGCCCGTGACCGAGGAAACCCCAGATGACCACGCCGTCCTGACCGACCTCAGCGCCGTTATGCAACCGACCGCATCCAACGGCAACGCCATGAACGCGCCAGCAGCCTCCTCCGTAGACAGCGAACGCGAGGCCCCCCCGCCGAGCGCAGACCTGGAAGAAATCGACACCGAGGCAGTCATGGCAGCCTACGGTGAGGCGATGGGTATTGCGGACTCCTTCGACAAACAACTGGACTGGGACGATGTTTACGTGCAGCCCGTCACGGAGATGGAGCACGACGAAGAAATGCTTGACGCCGAAGGCAACCTCATTGTTGAGGAAGCCGTCGATTTCAATATGATCGCGAACATTGACGAAGAACTTGAGGCACAGGACGAGGACGAACGCGATAGCCATCGGGGGCTGTTCCGGCGGCAATCCGCAGAGCCAGAACCGCTCCCCTACATCGGCGACGGCCCCGTCCCCTACGTCAGCCCGAAAGCCCCCGTCTCCAAGCGCTTCCGCCACTACATCCAAACACGCTGGTACCCCCAATGGAAATACTACGACCAACGCGCAATCTTCAACAAAGCCCGCCACATCAGCCTCCAGATATTCGTCGCGTTGGGGTCTGTCTCTGTGCCCATCCTCATCGGCATCAACTTCGTGCCGACCTGGATTCCAGCGTTGATTAGTGGGATGGTCGCCGCCTTCACCGCCATCGAGAATGTGATGAAATACGGCGACAACTGGCGCATCTTTCGTAGCGCGGCGGAGGGCCTCAACCGCGAAAAGGTGCTGTATGAGGCTATGTCTGGCCCGTACAAGGCCACAAAAGCCCCCTTCCGCATGTTCGTGGAACGCTGTGAGGACATCATCGGCGAGGAAACCGGGCGTTACATCGAGCGCACCGAAGAAAACGAGAACGAACGCGCCGAACGCATGGAGAGCGACATTTCATCCGTTGGCGACTAGCCATAAACAGCGGGGGAACCTGTCCCCCGCCCCCCACGCAAATTTTCTGCTATCCTGTGGTCATAGTGACCGCCACACAGGAGACGACCCTACCATGTCTTTTGGACAGAACTACAACATCTTCAACGACCTCCACGAACTCCAACAGATGACCCAATCACTGAAAGGCTATCTGCGCCGCGATGACCTCTACGGTACCATCGGCGGCGGCATCTTCACCGGGGGCAGTTCACCCAACTTCACCATCGGGACGGTGTTGCTGCGCCTGCGCCGCATTCAAGCCCTGGCATCCATGTTAGACGAGCGCCGCCTGAACCAGCTTGCCACAGCACAGGAGCAACACGACACCGTACAGGCGAACAACACAGACCGTTACCTCAAGCGCATGGCACGGGAGGCTAACTCCCGCCTGGACGCCATGAAACGCTTCTTCGAGGAGTGCCGCGACGACCCCCGGCTGTGCCCACGCATCTACAACCCAGAGGCTTTCCGGCGGACAGTCGTGGCGGAGTTACTGGCAGCGTTAGAGACGACAGGCTACGAGAGCGCGGAACTGACACAGAAACGCAGTGCAACGGACAGGCGACTGCGCGGTTATGTGCAGGCCAGCGCGTTCATCTGGGATGACACCCTAGCCCCCGTCTACCCAGAGCGCGAGTTCTGGTGGCTATACCACGCGCCACCGTCCCAGGAAAGCTAACCATGACCGAGAACACCCCACCGAGCGAGCGCCAGCCCGGTTATCTACCACGCCAGGACCGCGAGGGCATCCCGCCAGACCATATCGGCGTGTTGATTGCCGCTGCGATGATGGCGGTAGGGGGCTGGTGGGCGCTCTACGTCCTTATCACGCAGACCCTCCCCCGCGTCGGCCAACGCTGGATGCTGTTCATGTTCCTGCAATTCGCCGTCACCGGGACGGCGCTGCCGCTGGTGCGCTACCTGAACGTGCGCTTCACCCCCGTAGACGCGCCACTGGCCCCCGGCGGCGTGCTGGTGCGCCAATCAACCTGGGCCGGGCTGTTCGCCGTGACCTGCGCCTGGTTGCAAATCCCGCGTGTGCTCAACTGGTCGATAGCGTTCTTCCTGGCAATTGTGTTTATCGTGCTGGAGGCGTTTTTGCGCTCCCGCGAGCGCCAGGCGGAGGCAACCCTGCGGGAGGAGAGCTAGGCGCGGGCATTCACATCACCCACCCTAAGAATTCATGTAATCGCCGTCGGCATCCTGCTCGTTGCGCTGCTTGACCTTCGGCTTGGGCACACGGGGCGTCACACCACCCTCGTTGTCCGCGTCCACCCAGCGCAGATGCACATCCCGTTGCGGGTACGGGATGCCGATATTGTGCTTCTTCAACGCCTCGAAGATCATAAAGCGCAGGTCGTTCTCCGTCGCGAAGCGCACTTCCAGTGTCTCCACCCATGCCCACAGCGTAAAGTCCAACGAGGAGTTGCCGTAGTCGCGGAAGTAGACGAACGGTGCCGGGTCTTCCAATATCAACCCATGACTAAGCGCCGTGTTCAACAGCAAATCACGCACGGTAACGGGGTCCGCGTCGTAGGATACCCCAATCTTGATCGTCAGGCGCTTACGTGTAACTTCGTTGTTATGGGTCACGAGCGTCCCCGTGAGCAGGTTCTCATTGGGGATAATCAGGTCGATGTTGTCGAAGGTCCGCAGGGTCGTAGCGCGGATGTTCAGGTTTTCCACCAGCCCCACCTTGCCGTTGTACTCGATCATATCGCCAGGGCGCAACGACTGCTCGAAGATCAACACAATCCCGCTGAAGAAGTTCGCGACAATCCGCTGGAGGCCCAGCCCAGCCCCCAACGATAGCCCCCCAGCAATCGCCGCCAACGTCGCCACGTTGAAACCCAACGCCACCAACGTGAGCAAAATCCCCACCGCAACGATGAAGAAGCGGCTCACCGTCATCACCGAGCGGCGCACGCCCTCCTCCTGGTCCAACCCCGACAACGCCAGGCTCAACGCATCCTGAATCACCCAACCCGCCACGATAAAGATGTAGAACACCAGCGCCGCCGACCCCAACCGCCCCAGTGTGATCGCCGTATCGTATAGCGTAAATAGCTCAATCCCCGAAACCAGCACCACATCAATCACCAACGTCAGCCCGAAAATCGTCAACGCAGTGTAAAACAGCGGCGTCAGCACCCGGTGGTGATAGCGGGCAAACGTCTTACGCCCAAAAATCAGGTACAGCACCACCAGCACCAACTGGTAGGCCAGCACCGCAAAGAACAACACCAACAACCCGATGAGGATGCCAGACGGACGCCCCCCGGCATCCGTCGGCACGAAGATCAAAATCGCAACCAGCACCAGCAACGGGTAGTACAACTGCTCCACCGCCGGCAGAATACGCTCCAAAACCCGTTCACGGCGCACCGCCGGCGCATCCTTCAGCAACCGTTCAGCGAGTAAGGTATCCAACCAACGCAAGCCCCTCACCAGCACGAACGCCCCCACCAACACCCACACCATCAACCCCAACTGCTCGCGCACACTGTCCCGGTACAGGTAAACCAACAACACCTCAAGCTGCTGGGATAACACCCCGGCGGCGTTCTCGCCGTTGGCAAACTGGGTCTGTAGTTCTTCCATCAGTCGTTACTCCCCTTCGCTGGTGGCGCTTGGTGTGATGGCAGCGTCCGGCGTGAGCGCCACATCGTCGGTCGGCGTGGTTGTAGCAGGCATCGGCGTTGGCTCAAAGCCGTTCGCCTCGTTCACACTCGCAACCAAATCCGCCACGGCGTCCTCCGGCGCGGTCCCGTTGTCCAGCACTGCCCGGTAAACCGTGTTCCCACGTACCAGCAACGGCGCTAACTGCGGGATGCGCGGCAACACCGTCACTTGCGGCGTCTGCTCCCGGAACGTCTGGAGGGTGGGTTGGTCGTCTAGTAGCACATTGACGTTCACTGGAACCCGCCATGCGTCCTGCGCGAACGTCGTCTGGCTCTCCACATTGGCGAGAAACAGGCCGAAATCCTGTGCAATCTCCTGGGTGCGCTCGTCGTTGTTTGCGTTCGCGACAAACGCCGTCGTGGTGAGGACTGGCGCTGCCGGGGCCGCCGGGCCAGACGGCAACGTTACCGTGCCGACTGCCGCCTCGCCCAGCGCCTCGCGCAGTGGCAACAGCGCCTCTGGCGGCCCCACGTAGTAGGCCACCTCTCCGTTCGCAAATACCTCCCGGTTCTGTCGGTCCGTCCCCATCGTGACAGACGGGAACAGGTTCATCTGCGCCATCCAGCCCAGCCACGCCGCAAAACCACCCGCATCTAGCAACAAACGCCCATCCTCCGCGAACAGGGTCACACCATAGGCCGGGGCACCCCAATACGCCGCCTCAAAAGTACGCGGGAGCGCCACCCCAGTCCCCGCTCGCGCCGCATTCACCAGGTCGTCCAACGTGACAGACGGATCAGCAATCATTGTCGTGTTAAAGTACAGCACGCTCTTGTGCATACTCACTGGAATACCGTACTGGATGTTGCGGACGCGGGTGGTTTCCAGTGCCGCCGGGGTGAACTGTTCCGTGTTGTCCAGAATGAGCGACTGGAGCAAGTTCTCGTCCACCATATCAAAGAGCACTGTACTAGAAATCAGCATGGCATCCGGCTCAATCTCTGTCCCCACAACAGAACCAAACCCATCGGCCACATTCGGCAGCGCGACAGCCTCAATCGTGACATCCGGGCAGGCGCTCCCATAGGCCATAACCACACGCTCCAACGCGGCAAGGTCAACGCCCTCCCAGCTATGCCACAGTTCCAGCGTCCCCCGCAGCGTACAGCCCTGCACCACCGTCACGCCCACCGGGAAACCTGCCAACGTGTTGACCTCGGCGGTCAATATTGTGGCTGCCTCTGGCCCGCTAACAACACCCGTGAGTACCTGTTGAATCAACGTGTCGCCCTGCGCCAGCAACGCATCCATCGTGACGGTGTTTGGCACCGCAACCGCCGTGCGCGACTGCGTGACAAACCCAGCGATACCTGGGTAGAGTTGGGCATTCGGCTGTATGCGGCGGTTGGCCGGGACGATGTTGCGCGTGCGGATGAGGGCGCGGCTCTGTTCGTCGTTGGTGACAAAACGCGCCAGCTCCAGCGCAGCCTCGCGGGTGGCATCGCTGGTGGCCGGGTTAAACAGCAGCGCATCCACCCCCAGCAACGGGCCAGCCGCCCCGCCCTGGCTACCCGGCAACGGCGCAACCGCGTAGCCCGTCGTGCCGAGCGCCGCCTGCACCAACGGCAGGTCATCCGGCGTGCCCACGTAGGCGTCTAACTCCCCACTGATGAACAGTTCCCGCAACACTTCCCCGTCCCGTGACAACGTGAGGCCGTCGATCTGCCCCGCCGTTTGCAGCCAGGCCAACCAACTGGCAAACGCCCCCTGGTCCAGCACAACACGCCCAGTGTCGTCCAACAACGCCCCCCCCAACGCCCCAACACCCCACATCCCCCCGTCAAAACGCGTGAGAATCCCGATATTCGTACCGCCCTGCCCCAAAGCCAGCATATCATCCAGCGTTTGTGGTGGGCTGCTGATGCGCTCCACATTGTAGTACAGCGCGACAGGCTCCAGGCTGAAGGGCAACCCGTACAGCCCTTCACCGTCGTCCCCCACGTCGTAGGCCACATTCGCCAGCGCCACCGTCAGGTACTGGCCTAGCGCGGGTTCGTCCGGGCCAATGTCCTGAATCAGCCCATCGTCAGCCAAGTCAGGAATCCAGCGCGACGACGCAATGAACACGTCCGGCCCCAGTCCCAGCGTAGCCGCACCGCTGTAGCGGCGGCGTAGGTCGGCCTCCGGGATAACCTCAATCACCACCTCAACCCCCGGGTAGATTTCCTCGAAATCCGCGACAATTGTCGCAATCGCCTCAGCATCAGCGGCTCTGCTGTGCCAGAATAGCAGCCGCCCCCGAACCCCTTCCGTCGATGCAGGCGCACATGCGGCCAATAATGCCACACACATCCCAAATAACAGGCTTACCCGGACCAATCTATTCATAAACCCGCCCTTCCACGGTGGTTTTATGTCATCATCTTAAGCTACCAATTCCGTCCAGAAAAACAACGGTGGAGTTCGCACACATCTGAACATAGGATGTTGATGTGTGTTGCGCTTGCGCCGTATGCAGGGGCTAAGCACGTCGGGTAAACTAGCATAGATCGAAGCTAAATAGATTTATTCATTTCATTCAATGAGGAAGCGCATATATGGCACGTCCAAACTCCGACGCACTCGACTACCACCGCCGGGGCCGCCCCGGCAAGATCGAGGTCCAACCCACCAAACCCCTCAGCACCCAACGCGACCTATCACTGGCCTATTCCCCCGGCGTAGCGGACGCCGTCCTCGCCATTGACGACGACCCGTTAGAGGCCTTCGCGCTAACGGCCAAGGCCAATCTGGTCGCCGTCGTCAGCAACGGCTCGGCCATTCTAGGCTTGGGGAACCGGGGCGCACTCCCGTCTAAGCCTGTGATGGAGGGCAAGGGCGTGCTGTTCAAGCGTTTCGCCGATGTCGACGTGTTCGACATCGAACTAGACGCCACCACGCCCGATGAGGTGGTCGCCGCAGTCAAGGCCATCGCACCAACCTTCGGCGGGATCAACCTGGAGGACATCAAAGCGCCGGAGGCCTTTGAAATAGAGCAACGCCTGAAAGCTGAACTCGACATCCCGGTTTTCCACGACGACCAACACGGCACCGCCATTATCAGCGGGGCGGCACTGCTCAACGCCTGCGAGATCACCGAGCGCGAGGTGGCAGACCTGCGCGTGGTGTTCATCGGCGCGGGGGCTGCCGCCATCGCCACCGCCAAATTCTACACCGGGCTCGGCGTCAAGCGCGAGAACATCACCATGTTCGACATTCACGGTGTACTCAACACCTCTCGCGACGACCTGAACGCCTACACCCGCCAGTTTGCCAACGACAACAACGGGACCACCATCCCAGAGGCACTACAGGGCGCAGATATGGTGATGGGCCTCAGCGCGGCAGACGTACTCAAGCCGGAGTGGCTCACGGGCATGAACGACAACCCGATCATCTTCGCGATGGCGAACCCCCGCCCAGAGATTCAACCGCACCTCGCCCGTAAGGTCCGCCCGGACGCCATCATCGGCACCGGGCGCAGCGACTTCCCGAACCAGGTAAACAACGTGCTGGGCTTCCCCTTCATCTTCCGGGGGGCGCTAGACACCTACGCCCGCCAAATCAACGAAGAAATGAAGATGGCCGCCTCACGCGCACTCGCACAACTGGCCCACGAGGACATCCCAGACAGTGTCCTCAACGCCTACGGACTAGACGCGCTCAAGTTCGGGCGCGACTACCTCATCCCCAAGCCGTTCGACCTGCGTGTCCTGCTCTACGTCGCGCCGGCTGTCGCCCAAGCCGCCATGAACACTGGGGTCGCCCGCCGCAACCTAGACCTGGACACCTACCGGGAAGAATTACTGCTGCGCCAGGGCTACGGCCAGCAGGTCCGCAGCAACATTATCAGCCGTGCCCGCCGGGGGACGCGCAAGCGCGTTGCCTTTGCCGAAGGCGAACACACCAAGATCATCCGCGCCGCCGCCATCGCCCACGACGAGGGACTGGCCTCACCCATCCTCCTCGGTCGTGAGCGCGTCATTCACGAGCGCATTCAGGATTTAGGCCTATCCTTCAAGCCGACGATTGTAGATCCCGCCAAAGACCCCAAGCGCGAACTCTACCGCGACAGGCTCCACATGAAACGCGCACGCAAGGGCGTCACCGCCTCCGTCGCCCGGAGTATGCTCCGCAGCCGCAACTACTACGGCCCAATGATGGTTGAAATGGGCGATGCAGATGCCTACATTAGCGGCCTCACAGCGGAGTACCCACAGGTGCTGCGTCCCGCCCTCCAGGTTGTCGGCACCCGTGGCAGCACCAAGGTTGTCAGCGGCGTCTACATCCTCATCGTTAAGCAACAGGTCTACATCTTCACGGACGCCACCGTGAATATCGACCCAGACGCGCCCACCCTGGCAGAAATCGCCTACAACGCGGCGGACTTCGCCCGGAGCCTCAGCATTGAGCCGACCGTCGCCATGTTGAGCTTCTCCAACTTTGGCAGCGCCCCGCACCCGCGTAGCAACAAAGTCCGCGATGCCGTGGCGATCATCAAACGCGACCGCCCGGACATCCCCGTGGACGGCGAGATGCAGGCGGATGTGGCTGTTGTGCCGGACTTGCTCGAAAAACGCTACCCCATCAGCGAAATCACCGACGCAAATGTCCTTGTTTTCCCGGACCTCAGCAGCGCCAACATCGCCTATAAGCTGCTGGCCCGCCTCGGCGGTGCCGAGACTATCGGGCCTATCCTGTTAGGGATGGGCGCACCCGTCCAGGTCCTCCAGGCTGGCGACGACGTGGAGGACATCGTAGCGATTGTGTCCGTAGCCGTCATGGACGCTCAGAACCGCGCTAACAACAGCAACACCTAACACACCTGTCCACCACACCACCCAAGGAGGCGACACCCGTTGACGACACCCACCTGGCTCGACCCCAACCTGTACCCGTTTGAACAAAAAGAACTCGACGTTCCCGCCGGAACCCTGCGCTATGTAGATGAAGGGTCAGGCGAACCAATTCTCATGCTACACGGGACGCCAACATGGTCGTTTCTCTATCGCGACTTCATCCGGGACCTGTCAGCGGACTACCGCGTGATTGCCCCGGACTACATCGGCAGTGGCCTGTCGGACAAGCCCTCCACTGACGAGTTCGGCTACACCCCCAAGGACCACGCCGTCAACGTCGCCTTGCTGATTAACGCGCTCGGCCTAGAAAACATCACGCTCGCCGTCCACGACTTCGGCGGGCCGGTTGGCCTCCCCTACGCGCTAGACAACCCCGCCAACGTGCGCCGCCTCGTCGTCATGAATACCTGGATGTGGCCGCTGGATGGCGGCACCTTCGCAATCAGTGCGCCGCTGCTCGGTGGGCCGATTGGCCGCTTCCTCTACAAGCACACCGACTTCGAGTTCAAGGTGGTTGTGCGCTCCGTCTATGCGGATAAGGCCAAGCTCACCCCACAGATTGAGGCACACTATCGCGGCCCCTTCGACGGCACCATCGGCTGGACGTATGCGCGGGCGCTGGGAGCCTCGCGAGACTGGTACGCAAGCCTCTGGGAAAAACGCGCTGCGATTGCCGATCACCCGGCGTTGCTCTTGTGGGGGATGCAGGACAACATCTTCGGCGCGGGGCTGTCACGCTTCGAGGAGGTCTTTAACGATCCGACTGTGATCAAGCTAGAAAACGCGGGCCACTTCGTTCAAGAGGAGGCCGCCGCCGAGATGCTCCCGCACCTGCGCGAGTTCCTGGCGACCACCTGAACCACGTCAAAAAGGGCTGGCGCGTGCCAGCCCTTTTACACTTCCTTAATGACCTTAAATGACCCTTTGTGATACCCTGAGAGCGAACACTTCGACTGGAAAGGTTAACAAAGGTTATCCCCATGCGCGTCACAATCTTCACCGATGCCGAACGCTTTCATAAGATCGCATGGCCCCTGCTCACCCAACACGAAGCAGAGAACAACCTGTTATTGGGCATCATCTCGGACATTCAACGCGGTGTCTACGAGAATCCGCTGATGGCTGCCGCCTTCGACGGGGATAACGCGGTGATGGTTGCGATTCGCACGCCCCCACGCTATCTGTTGCTCTCCACCACAGACCACCCGAACGCGCTCATCCCGTTGTTAGACGCCATCTATGCGGCCTCGCCAGCGATTCCCGGCGTGATTGCCCCGGTAGACCTCGCAGCCCGTGCCGCCGACTTCTGGACCGAGCACAGCGGCGAAACACAATCTATCGGCCTAGAGATGCGAATCTACCAGGCAGATACGATCACGCCGCCTGCCGACGTTCCCGGGGCGGCGCGGCTCATCACGGAGACGGACCGCGACCTGCTGCGGGCGTGGGTGCGCGGTTTCCAACGGGACGCACTCAATGCCGAAATAGACGCCGAGGAACTCGAATGTACTGTAGCCCAATGGCTAACAAACCAACCCGGGATCAGCGAAACGTACCTGTGGATCGTAGACGATAAACCCGTGTCGATAGCGAAGTACAGCGGGGGCGCACCCAATGGCTGCCGCGTGTCCGGCGTGTATACGCCGCCGGCCCAGCGCCGCCACGGTTACGGCACCGCGATCACAGCCGCAGTCAGTACCCGAATTCTGGAACTCGGCAAACAGTACGGCTTTCTGTTCACGGACCTCGCCAACCCGACCTCGAACAGCATCTACCAGCAGATCGGCTATCGCCCTGTAGTTGATGTCAACCGGGTGGATTTTAGCGGCGCATAGGTGGCACGAATCGGGTACACTACCGGGGCGAAACGACCAACCAGAAGGGCCACCCCATGACCGACATTAGCCAGACCGCCCACAATTGGCCCGTTTACGGCCACGATTGGGCCGTAAACCACCTGCGTAAAGCCATCGCCCACGACCGCACCCGCCACGCCTACCTGTTCGCCGGGGTAGACAACATCGGCAAGCGCACCCTGGCCTACAGCTTCGCAATGGCCCTCAACGCCCCACTGCCCGGCGAACCGGGTAACATCGACCACGACCAACGCGCCGCCCGTAACATCAAAGGCGGCTCCCACCCCGACATTGTGCTCTCCGAGCGCGACGAAAAGACCGGGGCGCTCAAGATCGACGCGGTGCGGGCGCTCACCACCAAGCTCGCGCTCAAGCCCTACGAGGCCGCCTACCGCTTCGCCATTATCGACGACTTCCAATTCGCCCGGCCCCAGGCCCAGGACGCGCTGCTCAAGACGCTAGAGGAACCCGCCGAAACCTCCATCCTGTTGATCCTCGCCAGCAGCACCGACGGGGTGCTCTCCACCATCACCAGCCGTTGCCAGGTCATGAACTTCCGGCCCCTGTCCGTAGATGCTACCCGCCGTGCCTTAGAGAACCAGCACCACGTCCCCCCACCAGACGCCGACCTGATCGCCCGTGTCAGTGGCGGGCGCGTCGGCTGGGCGATCCAGGCGGCAGACCCCGAAAGTGAGTTAATGGCAAACCGGGACACGGCGCTCAACGTGCTAGAGAACGCGCTGGGGATGAACCGAGCGGGGCGCTTCAACGTCGCCGACGAACTGGGACGGGACAAGCTGGCGGCGCTCCCGGTGTTGGACCTGTGGATTACCTACTGGCGGGATGTGGTGTTGAAGGCGAACGGGGCCGCGCTCCCCATCACCAATATCGACCGGGAGGACGCGCTCATCTCGCTGGGCGGCAACCTCAGTTCGGAGGCAGCAATGCAGGCGCTACTGGCAACCCGTGAGGCGCGGTCCAAGTTGCAACGAACGAACACCAACCCGCGCCTCGTGTTAGAGGTGATGTTTCTGGACTACCCGGGGTTGGCGCGTTAGTCCTGGCGGCGGACCCCCAACAGCCCGAAGGCGAACACCCCGCCGACGGTCAACATCAACGAGGCACCCATAAGCGCCCCCTGGCGTTGCTGGGCCGTGTCGGTGTGCTGCACAGTGATCGCGTCGTTCGGGATGACGCTGCCATATTTGTCATCACCGTCATTATCCTGTTCCGGCTCGCCCCAGGACCGTTGCATCGCCGGGGAGGTGGCGCTACACAATGCTGTGCCGTCTGCGGCAAAGGCCGTCACCGACCAGGTGTAGGTGTTCACAGTGCGGTCAAAGTCACTGAGGTCCAACGTGGCCGATGTGGTGGGAGCCTCCACCGCCGCCGACGCGACCAGCGACCCCGCCTCATTCAGCGTGAGGCTGTAATAGCTGGCAGCATCCACACCGCTCCAGAAGAAGGTCTGCGCGTTGTAGGCTAACCCGGAGACCGGCGACTGAACGCCGAAACCGCTACAGTCCACCGTGACGACCTCGGTATTGGTGTCAGTGTTGGTGTCGGTTGTGGCAGGCGGAACCGCTGCCCCTGGCGGTGGCGCGATGTCGTTCACCAGCGCCCCACAGCCCGTGTCATCCGGGATGACCAGCACCCGGCCCACGGCCACGTTCCGCACTTGGCTCTGCGGGATGCCGTTGGCACGCGCTAACGCGGAGACACAGGTGTCGTTGTTCAGCGCAATGCGAAAGAGGTTATCGCCGGGTTGGACCGTGTAGAGCGCCTGCGGCGGCACGACCGTCTCTAACAACGGGGTGATGGTACCGCCGAGTCCCTGTTCCTCTGGCGTAGCCGCACGCGGCGTCCCGTAGGATGTTATTACGTTGGTCGCCGGGTCCACGATGAGGTCCAGCGCCTCACCCGCGCTGACGGTTGTCCCATCTGCCAGGGTGAATGTCCCTTCCGTCAACACAACGGTGAAGGTGTCGTCGCCGTTGTCTAGCAGGAACATAGTGGACCCTAAAGAGAAGTCCAGCCCGTTCATCGTAAGTTCAACGGTGACATCCTCCGGGCTACGGACGGCCAGCAGCGCGGGCGCAGCCTCACAGCCCCCCTGCCCCACACCAGACCGAAACGTGAACGCCTGCATGGGTTGGGCGTCTGGCGAGTCGTTGGTGATCTCCGCCCCGCCAATCACCATCATCACGACCCCCTGGCCGGGAAGCGTTCCCGGTAGGTTGGCCTGCACATTCATGACCGCAATCCCCCACTCGGCCAGGGCCGGGTCGTAGTCAGCGGTTACCAATGTGTCCAGCGAGGCCAGCGGCAGTTGGTCCGACGGCACAGTGAAGGGGGTTGGCTCCACATTGGGGACAAACGTCACGGTAATGGCGTTGTTGCCATAGCAGGCGGTGTTGCGGTCCAACCCGGCACAAGTTTCCCCCAGGGTTTCCAGGGCGAAGTCGAGCAATTCTGAGTCACAGGTTGCCGCTTGTGCTGCGACCACCGCCGGGCTAATCACGATAACGAGCATGAACCAGAGCATACGCCAGGACATTATGTGTTTACCTCACCACTGCATTTACGTTTTTCGTACTAAGCCTATTATCGCATAACAGCGAGAAGTCCATTGCGGAAATTCTGTAAAAACGGTGGAAAAACCAAAGCCAAGGGGAGGTATCCGGGGACCTCAACCAGAACGCGCCGCTGATCCGCAGGCCGCCTGGTAGATCGCGAGCATCGCTTCGGCCTTGGCATCCCAGGTCTGCGTTTGGGCGTAGGCCCGGCCAGCGGCCCCCATCTGCGCGGCTTGTTCGCGGTTTTGGAGCAGGTGCAGCAGCGCCGGGGCGAGTTCCGCCTCGATGTCCGCCTGTGACACCAGCAGCCCCGTTACACCGTGTACCACGGCGTCCTCTGCGCCGCAGTCGTCTGCCCCCACAACGGGCAACCCGGCGGCGCTTGCCTCTAGGTGGACCAGCCCAAAGCCCTCGAACTTGTAGCCGTCGTTGATCGACGGGAGCGCGAACACGTCCGCCGCGCCATACCATCCCTTCAACAGGTTGTCGTCCACGAACCCCAACAGCCGCACGTTATCCTGTAGGCCATGCTGCTCAATCAGCCGATGCACCTCGGCGGTGGTGTCTGGCTCCCGCGTGGTATTGCCGACCACCACACACAACACATCCGGGATCTGTTCGCGGACCTTGGCAACCGCCCGGATCAGTTGCGGGGTCCCCTTGCGCTTCTTGATGCCGCCCGCCGTGAGGATCGTGGGACGATTTGGCGGGTGTGGCAGGGGGGGCAACTCGGCAAACCGGGTTGCGTCAATCGCAAGCGTTACCGTGGTTGCGTTGATCCCCGGTGTGTACTCACGGGCGACGCGCTCGGTATAGTGGCTGTCGCACACCACCTGCTGCGCCCCCCGGAAACTGCGCTTGTGTACCTGCCGGACGAGAAGGCTTCGGTTCCACCCCGCACGGGCGTAGGTACCATGCCCGGTGAGGATGTAGGGGCGGTTGCCAGCAGCCCACATCGCCAGCGGCGCGTAGGGTTCGGTGGTGCAGTGGAGCAGGTCGCAGTCCGCAAAGACCGCCCGCGTCGTGGAGACTACATGGGCCAGCTTGAGCAGTTGGCCGCGCTCGGCGGGGGAGACGGTCGGCAGTAGCGGGTAGGTCGGAAAGTCGTAGTCGGTGGGAGAGTTTTTCGCGGCGACGACGGTCACACGCACGTCACGCGCTTGTAGTGCTTTTAGCAAGCCCAGGCTGTAGTGTGCCCAGCCGTGATGGTGGTTGAGGTCCGCAGTAATAAAGCCAATGTGCATAGGAGGAACGCCTTTGGCGACGACAAATGGGCCGAAACGCCGCACATCATACCCCACAGCCCACAGTGGCTAGTAGGGGCGATTGGCTGGCGCATTTCCCAGCCGGGTTGCACAGCAGCATCACGCTCTCGGGCGGCTGGAACGCGAGAAAGACATAGCCCACGCAACAAATTTGACATACAATTAAATTTCCATTAATCCCAGGGGTATATGGTAGTATCCCTTTCACAGTAGCCTGTTAGTCAAGAAAGTATGGTGTAACGTATGAGCGACGAACGCCCCCTAGTTATGTTTACCAACGACGACGGCATTGCGTCCCCTGGCTTGTGGGCGATGGCGCGTGCTTTCCAGGACTTCGCGGAGGTGCTGATTGTCGCGCCCATCCGCCAGCAGAGCGGGACCGGGCGCAGCCTGCCCAACACGAACACGGGCGCTATCGTCCCACAGGAGGGCAGAGACCTCCCCGCCTTTGCGGTAGACGGCACGCCAGCCCAGGCTGTCCAGCATGGGGTGATGGAGATAGCCACGCGCAAGCCAGATATGGTGATTAGCGGCTGCAACTACGGCGAAAACACCGGGAACGGCGTCACTATTAGCGGGACAGTCGGCGCGGCTTTGGAGGCATCCAGCTTTGATATTCCGGCGATGGCGGTGTCACAGCAAACGGACCACGGCCTGCACATGTCCTACTCGAATGCGGTAGACTTCTCCGTCGCGGCCTATCACACGCGCCAGTTTGCTGAGTGGTGGCTGACCAACCCGGCCCTGACGGACGTGGACATCTTCAAGCTGGACCTGCCGCAGTCCGCGACTTTGGAAACCCCGTGGCGGATGACGCGGCTGTCTAGGAAGCGGGTGTACTGGCCCACCGTGCCAGACCGCACAACGTCGTGGTCGCCGCAGTCGTTGGGCTACACGATGGCGCTGAACCCGACCGAGGCCGAGCCGGACAGCGATGTGTACGCCGTATTTGCCGATCAGGTGATCTCGCTAACACCGATGTCGCTGGATATGACCTCCCGGTTAGACCTGGCGGCCCTAGAACGCATGATGCGCGGGGCGCTTTCCTCATGAGTGACCGACCCGGCGATCTGTTAGACTTTTCTGGGGCCGTCGTCTTTGTCACGGGGGCCGGGGCGGGGATTGGTGCGGGGATTGCCCGCCGCTTTGCGGTCGCCGGGGCCGATCTTGCAATCCACTACAATGCCAATGCCGACGGCGCGGTGGCTGTCGCCCGGTCTGCGGGGAAGCTGGGGCGGCGGGCGGTGTTGGTCTCCGGCGACCTAACAAAGCCGGAGATGGTCACACAGGTCTTTGACGAGGTCATAGACACCTTCGGCAAGCTGAGTGTGCTGGTGAACAACGCGGGGATCTACCCTATGTCGCCCTTGTTGACTATGACACTGGACGAGTGGCACGAGATGATGACCATCAACTTGCGGAGTGTGTTCCTGTGTACGCAGGCGGCGGCCCGGCACATGGTCCACCAGTCAGACGACCTGAACGCGATTATCAACATTGCCAGTATTGAGGCCAAGCGCCCCAACCCAGCCCACAGCCACTACGCCGCATCGAAGGCGGGGGTGCTGGCCTACACCCAGGCGGCAGCCCTCGAACTCGGCGTCGAGGGAATTCGCGTGAATGCAGTGTCGCCGGGGTTGATCTGGCGGGAGGGCATCGAGACGGCCTTTGCCGACGGCGTGGCGGCCTACCGGGAGGCGGCTCCGTTGGGGCTGATTGGGCATCCTGACGACGTGGCGCACGCCTGCCTGTTCTTGTCGTCGCGGGCCGCCCGCTGGATTACGGGGATTAACATGACCGTGGACGGGGGCGCGAGCCTGCGCCCGGTGTTCTAGGTGCTGGCATGTTGTTGTTTGTGGGCCAGGATCAGTTACTGTTACAAGATGTAGAAACAGGGCTACAACAGTCCCCCGTCCCCTATTATCTGGCCGCGACGCCAGACCCAGTGGAGGCGATGATTGCGGCGCGGTCGTTCCCGGTGAAGCTGTTCCTGGTTGACTGTCACACGGACTTTGGCGGCGCACTGGATGCGATGCGCTTGATGGTATTGCGCGATAAGCCGCCTTCCTTACCGAAGCGTCTCGCGTTGTTTCGGGTTCCACCCAACGGTGCCGTGATGAGGGAGTTGGTCCATGTGGGGGCCGTGGGGGTTGCCGTAAACATCAAACACAAGCCCGATGTGCTGCTGAATTTTGTGCGACGGTACGGTTAACCATGCGACGGACCCTGCTTTACATCGGCGAAGACCCGAATATCGCCCAGGTTTTGACGCAGGTCGTCACCCAGGATTTACGCTGCGACCTGGTGTGGGCCTTCGACATGGCGGAGGGGGTGGTCGCCGCGCAGGACCACGATTTCGCCTGGGTGCTGTTGGACGCGGTTACGGACATAGAGCCGACTGTGGCGCTCCTACGACACCTGAACGGAAACCTCTGTGACTATCCCGTGCGGAAAATGGTCATTGTGCGGAAGGATATACACACCTTCGACAAACTGACGCTCATGAACGCCGGGGCCGATGACTTTACCGCCGTAAACCACCTCCACCAGCCCTCCTTCGCCAGTGTGTTACGCGCCTGTCTTTAGGCTTGTGCTTCATGAGAGCTATATCATCAATCTGTATGGTTTGCCCCCATACATGGTAAGATTATTAAATTCCCGTTATGGGAATACCGTCGCTATCTACTTTACAGCAATACAATCGAAACGCAGGTCATGACGATTCGAACCAAACTCATTCTCTGGTATAGCGGTCTACTGACGTTCATTATCGTGTTGTTCGCAGTCATCGTGTTTTTGTTCACCCGCTGGACGTTGGTCAGCGCGATCGACAACACGCTCAACGAAACCGCCGCCCAGGTGATCTCCAACAGCCGTGCCTTCCCTGTGGGCGAGTTCGCCAGCCCGGAGAGCGTGAGCGTCCGCCTTCCCCCCCTGGACGTGTTCCGGGCGTCGGGGGTGTATGTGCAGGTGTGGGATATTTCTGGCGATGAACCGCAGTTTGCCGCCGCCTCGCAGAACATCTCCGACCTGACAGTGCCGCTAGCCGCAAATGCCCTGATGTTGCGGGAGCCGATCTACCAAAATGTGCAGTTTGGTGAGAACGAGCTGCGGGTGCTCACGCGCCCGGTGGTGTTGCCCAATGGCATCGAGATTGTGAGCGTGCAGGTGGGCGCGTCGCTAGAGACAGTCAATGAGAGCGCCGACCGCATGTTGACGATTCTCATGCTGGCGATGGCATTGGCGATTACTGGGTCCATTGGCATGGGGCTGTTGTTGGCCCACCGGGCGCTTCAACCCATCGACAATATGATTAAGGCGGCGGCGCTTATTGCGGAGACAGACGACCTGACAACCCGCCTGGACTGGCACGGCCCGATGGACGAACTAGGGCGGCTCACCTCGGTGTTCAACGTGATGATGGACCGCCTGGAACACCTGTTTGGTGTGCAACAGCGGTTCGTGGCGGATGTTTCTCACGAGCTACGCACCCCGCTCACGGCGATCCGGGGCAACCTGGAACTCGCGGAACGCTATGGCATGGATGACCAAATGCAGGAGGCTGTTTCTAGTGAGGTGGGGCGCATGGCGCGGATGGTCGATGATTTGTTGTTGCTAGCCCGGGCAGACTATGGCGGAATGAAGCTGGACCTGGGGCCGCTGGACCTGGACACCGTCGTCAACAACGCCTACCGTGAGGCCAAGGCCATTATCCACGCACGCGGCGATGACCTCAATGTGCAGATGGGCCGTTTTGAGCCAACCCGTGTGAGCGGCAATGCCGACCGCCTGAAGCAACTATTGCTGAATCTCGTGGGCAACGCCGTGAAGTTCACACCTGCTGGCGGCACGGTCAAACTTAGTTTGAGCGAGGAGGGCGACTACGCCGTTATGCGCGTCTCCGACACAGGCATTGGCATTGCGGAGGAGGACTTGCCGCTGATTTTCGACCGCTTCTACCAGGCAGAAAGCTCCCGCGCCAACAGCGAGCGGGACATCGGCACGGGGTTGGGCCTGTCCATCTGTAAGTGGATCGCTGAGGCGCACGGCGGCACCATCCGCGTGGAGAGCCACCTGGGGCGCGGGACGACCTTCACCATTTCCATTCCTCGGATTGACTACACGGCCCCCACCCGGACCAGTATGGTCATACCGGAGGAGTACAAGACGGTATATCGGCAGAACGGCGGAAAACAGCCGGAGCACATCAGTTCGTAGTTTGGGGTGCCAGGTGCGTGTTCAGGAAGGCCAGCAGGCGTTCCTGAAATGGCCCGGTATTGACGTAGCGGAACTCGCTATGTCCCGCGTTTTCGACCAACCACACGTCTACGTTCGGGTTGGCCGCGCCCCCTAGCGCCGCCACGACCCGCTCCGCATTGATAACGGGGGTGGTGCGGTCCTGGGTGCCGTGGCTAATCCAGACGGGGCGCGGCGGGATAGCCTCAGCAGCGGCCAGCACATCCACCTCATAGAGATTTTCCCCGCTTAGGCGGTTGGTGAAGAACAGCACGAGGTCCGCCGTTGGCCGGGCGGGGAGGTTGAAATCCGTCCCGGCGCGGTCCCCCACGACATTAACAACCGACGAGTACGGGCTGACGGCCACCACCGCCTTCAACTCTGGCATCTGTGCAGCAGCGAGGAGTGCCGTAGCCCCGCCCAGCGAGTCCCCCACGATTGCGACCCGATCCGGGTCTACACCCGGTTGTGCCAGCAGGTAATCCAGCGCGGCCCGCACATCACGGACTTCGAGCAAGCCCATGGTGGTGATGTCGCCCTCGCTCGCGCCGTGGTTGCGGAAGCTGAAGAATATCCCCCCATAGCCCGCCTCATAGAGTATTGGCAGTTCGGTCAGCCAGTGCTCGCGGTTAGACGCAAGGCCGTGGGCGAAAACCAGCGCGGGGCCGGGTTCGTCGCCTGGCGGCGGCACGTACCACGCCTGGAGCGCCAGGCCGTCCGACGTGGTGAGCGTGACCGCTTCGTAACCCACAACACCCACATCCGCCGGGGTGATCTGCGGGAGTGTGCGGAAGTCCGAGTATTGCACCAGGCTTCGCGCCTGGAACTGGGCAATCCAGATGATGCCCGCCAGCAACGCCACCAACAAAGTTCCAACAAACACAAGCGTACTCCTCACAAGTCGGCGGGTCATGCCCGTAGCCTTTCACTTGTTTTTTTCTCAAGCTTTTTAGTATATCACGGCTTTGACGGATGTAAGCGTTTCATAAAAGGACGGGCGTCCGCTTGACAAACGGACACCCGTCCGATTAAAGTCTAGGTATCATCAAAAACGGACATAATTCCGTTTCTATTTACAAAATCACAAGGAGCGATTTCCCCATGCCGATATGGACCATTGACCCCGCCCACAGCAACGCCGAGTTCTCCGTTCGTCATATGATGATTTCCACTGTCAACGGCAAGTTCGATGTGCTGGAGGGTAAGCTGGACTTCGACCCGGCGAACCCGGAGGTTGCTTCCGTTGAGGCGACCATCGACGCCGCCAGCATCAACACCAGCGCCACCGACCGCGACAACCACCTGCGTAGCGCGGACTTCTTCGATGCCGAGACTTACCCGACACTGACTTTCAAGAGCACTAAGGTCGAGAAGACGGGTGAGGGCGAGGGGACGGTCATGGGTGAGCTAACCATGCGCGGCCAGACGAAGGAAGTCACCTTCGACATTGAGTACTTCGGCGAGATGCCCAAGACCCTGTTTGGGGACCGTCGTGTGGGTTTCGTTGGCACAACCAAGATCAACCGCGAGGACTGGGGCCTAACCTGGAACCAGGCGCTAGAGACGGGCGGCGTACTGGTGAGCCAGGAGGTCAAGATCACGGTGAACCTCCAGGCTGCGACCGCTATCGAGGAGGCTGCCGCTACCGAGGCGTAAGCCGTCGCGCAGTCGCAACAACGCCGAACCCGCGCCAGTAGCTGGCGCGGGTTTTTGATTTCTCCCCCGCTACACCTTTACAATGGGGGTGAGGCCAATCACACAAACGGAGACACACGCATGACACACTGGCGAGACGCTACCGAAACCCTACTTGCGCCCCTGTTACGGACAGCGCGGCTCGGCATTATCACGGACTTTGACGGCACCCTCAGCCCAATTATAGACGACCCCGCCGCGTCTGCCATCGCCCCGGCGAGCAAAGCGGCGCTGACGGCCATGCAGCCCAAGTTGGCGCTACTGGCGGTCGTCAGCGGACGCGGCGCAGCGGACATCCACCGCATGACGGGGATTGAGGCGGCGGTGTATGTTGGCAATCATGGCATGGAGCGTTGGGTGGGTGGCGCGGTCGTCACGCCGCCAGAGGCCGCCGCCTACCGCCCCAATTTAGAGCGGGTGATGGCGGCGTTGGAGCCGCGTCTGGTAGTGGGGATGGTAATTGAGGACAAAGGCGCGACTGCCTCCGTTCACTATCGGCGCACAGCGGACCCCGCCGCGACTGCCGAGCAGATGCGCCCTGTTCTTGAACAAATCACGGGGGAACACGACATCGAACTGCACACGGGCAAGATGATTTTCGAGCTACGCCCGCCCATCAAGCAGGACAAGGGGACGGCGTTCCGGGCGTTGGTGGACGAGTTCAAGCTAACGGGGGCCGTGTTCCTGGGGGATGACGTAACGGACGCGGCGGCGCTCCGGGCGTCAGGTGAACTACGTACCGCTGGGACGGCCTACGGCGTGGGCGTGGGCGTGCGCCACCCCGACGACACGCCACAGCCTGTATTGGATCACTCGGATGTTTTCGCGGATGGTGTGGGCGATGTTTCGGCCTTTTTCGGCTGGCTCTCGAACGCCCTGAGCGCGTCCTCTACCTGATTGGCAAACCAGCGACGGACATCGTTGCTCCGCACCTGTTTACGGAGATTGTCTGCACGGCGTTGTTTCTCGTCGCGGTCCATCGTCAACGCCTCGTGGAGCGCATTGGCGGTGCTGTAGGTGTCAAAAGGCGACACCGTCAGCGCCTCCTTCCCAAGTTCGTAGACGGCCCCGGCATTCTCCGACAGGACGAGCACGCCGTCCCGTTTGTTGACAAGTACGCCCTCCTTAGCCACGAGGTTCATGCCGTCTGCAATCGGGTTAACCAGCAGCACATCGTAAATCTGCATGGCGGCTAAAGCTCGGCTGTAGTTGTTACCGACAATGGTGCGCACCGGCTCCCAGAACTCCTCGCTGAAGTCCGCGTTAATCATCCCGGCCTGCGCCATGATGTCCTGTAGATACTCGCTGTACTCCTCAACGCCCATGCGCGACGGCACCAGCAGTTGCAACAGTTGCACCTTGCCCCGGTGTTCCGGGAAGCGCGTGAGCAGGTCGCGGTAGGATTCCAAGCCGCGCAGGATGTTCTTGGACGGTTCCACCCGGTCCGTCCGCAAGATCACCTGATTGTCCCCAACGACGCTCATAATTTGGTTCTTCTGGAGTGTGGTGGCGGGTTCCTCCGCGATAGACTCTACCTTCTCGATGTCAATGGAGATGGGGTAGGGTAGCGCGTGAACCTCGTGGGCCTTGTAGGTGATCTTGTTGCGGCTGCCGTAGGAGTGGGCGTCGTCCAGGTAGAAGCGGGCGGTCTGCACGAAGTTGAAGGCGTCGCGCTGCGTCTGGAAGCCGACGCGGTCCGATTGCAGCATACTCTCGAAAACCTGATTGCGAATCGGCTCCGGCAAGATGCGCCAGCCCACCGGCCCCGGCCAGGGGATGTGGATGAACGGCTGAATCTGAAAGCGCGTCCCTAGCTTCTCCCGCAGGAACTTTGGCAACAGGTACATGTGATAGTCCTGCGGCATGATAATCACCGGGCGGTCCTCCGGCTCGTCCTCCACAACGGCGGCGATGGTGTCCGCAAACAGGCGGTTCACCCACACATAGCCGTCCTCCCAGGCGTTCCACACCTCTTCAGTGAGGCTGGGCGTGCGTGGGATGTTCCACATCTGATGCTGGATAAACCACAATAACGGATTCGAGATCACGTTGTAAAAGGGATCATGACGCTCTGGCGGTGCCTGTGCCAACAGCAATTTGATGTTCTCTACGGTGACGGGTTGGCCGTTTTGCTGGGCGGCCCACTTATGATCGTCTTCGCTAAGGGCGGCAGCCACCCACAGCACATCATGCTGTTCAGCCAGCGCCCACAGCGCCGTGACCAGCCCCCCCGCGCCGCGCTTGACGTCAAAGCTGCCGTCGTCCTTTTCCGTGAAGGCAAATGGCCCCCGGTTGGAGGCAATGACAATCAGCGGGTTGGCGTCCCATAGGTTATTCGTTTTGGCGTCGTTAGACATAGTTCCCCTTGGTTGTGTCGGTCATTAACCACATTACATTGTAGCACACGCATGTTAAACCCGTTGGACAAACTTTAGGGGTCATTCTGCCCGTAGTGCCTGTGCTGTCAGCAGGTTGCCGAGCTTCCACGCAGGATAGACGCCTGCAATCAACGCCGCGCCCAGAGCCACGACAAACGCCTGTATCAATTGATCTGGCAAGGGCAAGAAGGCCATGCTCCAACCGAAGGACCGAATATTAATCACGAAGATCAGCACGGCGGCCAGCGCGAGGCCAATCGGGATTGCCAACAGGCCGCTCATGAAGCCCATTAGCCCGGTTTGGATCAGCGTGAACTCGCGCAGTTGGCCGGGCGTGAGGCCAATCGCCCGCATCAGCCCGTATTGGCGCGTGTTTTCCATCTGGAGTGCCAACAACGCGCTTAAAATCCCAATGAACGCGACAACCGTCGCCAACAGTCGCAGCGCAACGGTAATGCTAAAGGCCTGGTCGAACACCTCAAACACACCCTGACGCAGCGCCCGGTTGCTCTGCACCTGTACGTCTAGCCCGGCGAGGGTCGTCGTTTCTAGCTGGTCGATAATTGTCGGGATGGCGTTGGGATCATCCACATAGGCGGCGAGTGAACTCAGTTGGCGGTCGTTCCAGTAGGCGTGATAGGTGCCCATGCTGAGGAACACGGTTCCCTGGTCCGTGCTGTAGTCGTAGAACACGCCAAATATCTCAAAGGTCTGTGGTCCCTGGTCCGTTTGCAACGTGAGTGTGTTGTTCTGGGGTGTGATCCCCCGGCGGAAGGCGAACGGCTCGCTGACCATCATCAGGCCGTCGGCGAGGGCGGCGACGTAATCATCATTTGGTGCGTTGTTCCAGACAAAGCGCCGCGCTCCGCCACTGATATCGAAGTCGGTTGCCGTCAGGTTGACGGGCGGCATATCTGGAAAGTCGGGCGAGGGAGCCGTGGCGGAACGTGCGGCGCTGACCTGCGTCACCCCGCCCACACCGGCGACGAGGTCACGAATCTCCGGCTCCATGCCAACGGTAGCACGGTTGGCCGTCAACAGCGGCGGACTGATGTAGATGTCTGCGCCGAGGGTGGTATCCAGCCAGTCCCCCACGGTATTGCGAAAGCTGGAGATCATCACACTCACGCCGACAATCACACTCACCGCGACGGTCAGCGCGGCGACGGCGACACTCGTGCGGCTGAGGGAGCGCGACACGGCCCGCGGGGCCATGCGCCCCAACACGCCAAACAGCCGGGCTGTCAGCGGGGTGACGAGGCGCATCGCCACGACCAGCAGCAACGGTGTGAACGACGCACTCCCAACGACAATACAGAACAACGCGACAAAGCTAATCCAGATTGACGTGGTAGGGAGCAGGAGCAGCCCGACGCCGATCACGTTCAGGGCGACCGCAGCGCCCGTAATCGCAGGGAGGCGCTTCACCGTCTGGTCCTCAACCGACGAGCGCCGCAACACGCCCACGGGTGGCGTGCGGGTAGCATCCCACGATGGGATGACCGCTGCTGCCGTACTCACCGCAAAGCCGATAACCGCGCCCTTGGCAAGTGACCACGCGTTGACCGTTACTGTGTTGACATTCACCGTTAAATACAGGTTATTAACGGCCTGCGACACAACCGCGACGGCCCCACGCCCCAGGATGATCCCCAGCGCCAGGCCGATCACGACGCCGACAAGCGTCAGCAGCAACGCCTCAGAGAGAACCAGCGTGAACACCTGATCGCGGGTCATGCCCAGGCTACGCAGGGTGCCGATCACCGGGCGGCGCTGGACCACGTTAAACGTCACCGTGTTATAAATGAGGAATGCGCCGACGACCAGCGCCAGCAGGCTCAGGGCTTGCAGGTTGATGTCGAAGGCTTCTGTCATCTGGGCAATGGTGCTGTCGCTCTCCATGACAGTACTCAGGCGGACCCCAGCGGGCAACGCCGCCGCGACCTGTGTCGCTGTCGCCTCATCCGGTAGGATCAGGTCAACGCGGGAGAGGCGTCCCGGCTCGCCGACAGTGGCCTGGGCAGTGGCGATGTCCACCAACAACAGGTCGTCAAGCGCCTGGGTGCTCACGTCATCATTGGGGAGCAGCAGGCCGACAACCGTCAGGTCCACCCGCTCAACACCGGGTTGCAGCGTGATCGTGTCGCCGACGGACAAGTCAAAGCGACTCGCCAAGTTGGTGCTGATGAGGGCAGAACCGGGACGGGCGATGAAGGCGTTCAGCGCGTCGTTGGGGTCTGCCGTTTCATCGTCAACGGTGGTGTCTGTCAGGTAATCGCGGAAGGGCGCTTCGAGCAATGGGTCCACACCGAGGACGCGCATGGGTAGCCCGTTGAAGGTCAACGCACGGGCATAGCCTTCGACAACCGGGGCGCTGGTTCGCACGTCGAGGTCTACACGCACCTGACGGAAAACATCGGTGGGTAGCCCGGCTCCACTGCCGAGGATCTGGTGGGTGGCGCGGCCCGTGACGCTCTCCGTACTCAGGCGAAACGCACGGGTGGCGGAGGTGTTGGCGAGGTCTATGGCGATAATCATACCAACGCCGAGGGCCACACCCAGTACAAACAGCACGCTCTGGAATAGTCGCCGGGAAGCGTAACGCCGCGCTAGCCGGAAAATAAGGGCGGTGTTCAAAAGGTCGCTCCTACAATTCTGTGAAAAATAGTACGAGTCAGTTTTCCAGACGGGACCCGGCGGGTCAATGTTAGTGGGGGTGTTTATAGGGAGATGCTCAGATAGGGCTGGGGTGAAGTCCCTTCGTGAAGGACTGCGACTGCTTGACGCAGGCTATTTTATTCAATATGATTTGCATGAGTTTTATTTGAACTGTTTGCACAGTGGGAAATAGGGGCATTTCTCTGATGAACGACTACGTTACGATTTTCGGTGACATCCACGGAAACCAGGCGGCGCTAGAGGCCGTTTTCGCGGACATGGACGAGCGTGGACTGGAAAATCGCTATTGTTTGGGCGACTTAGTGGGCTATGGCACCTTCCCCAACGAGATTATCGAGATGGTACGTTCGCGGGGGATTCCCACGCTGACAGGGAACTACGATCACGGCGTGGGGGTCAGTAGCGACGACTGCGGTTGCGCCTACACCACAGACGCAGACCGCGAACGCGGCGAACAGTCTATCGCCTGGACCAACATCCACACCACCGACGAGAACAAGGCGTACCTACGTGGTTTGGCGCAGCACATTCCATTACGGATTGGTGATTTAAACGTGTTGCTCGTCCACGGTAGCCCACGCAAGGTCAACGAGTACATGTACGAGGACCGCCCGGACAGCTACTTCGAGCGAATTATGGCCGGGGTGGACGCGGATGTGGTCGTGTGTGGTCACACGCACCTGCCGTATCACAAGGTACTGCCGGGTGGACAGCAAATTGTCAACGCGGGGAGCGTGGGCAAGCCGAAGGACAACAACCGCGATGCGTGCTATGTGGTGCTGTCCGCGACGGGAACGGACCTGAGCGTTGAGTTTGTCCGGGTGGCTTATGATGTAGAGCGCACCGCCAGCGCGATTGAAACAACGGACGGTATGCCGGACCACTTCGCCAAGTTGTTGCGGGAGGGCAAGGGGTAGGGGCTACCCGGTCAAGATACTGCGGAAGCCAATTGCAACCAGCATCCCAAAGCCCCACAGATAACTGCCCATCGACGGGCGCTTTTCCGCCGTGATCTCGATAAATGCGAAGAAGGGAAGCGCCACTGCTGTCCCCAACCCATAAATCCAGTGGGCCTCACCGACTGGGCGCGCCCCGACGACGACGTACAGATAGGTGCCGATGAGCGCCTGTACCCCCATTGTCCCGGCGACGACATAGACCGTCCGCCGGAATAGGACGGTCACGTCGCGGCGCATGACAATCGCGATCATCACCCCGACGCCGAACATCAACAGCCCGAAGTACACCCCGGTCCAGGCAACGTAGAAGTGGATGGAACGCAGAACATCGGCCATACACGGCCCCCTGAAAGTTGCGAGTTAACAGTCTGAATTATACTGAAGGTGATAGGGCGTGGGGAGGCCGCATCATCCCCTAACCTGTGGGGGAAAAACCCCTTGTACCCCGCAATTTATGTTATGCTTCGATAGACACGCTCAGGAAACCGAATTCAAACTTATGAACCCGAACCGCAAACGCCCACCAACAATCATCCATTCAATTATCTATATTTTTGTGTCTTTTGTCTTTCGTGTGACGGGATGGCGCACCAAGGGGCGACTGCCAGACGAACCAAAATTTGTGTTGCTGTTCTCTCCGCATACATCTTATGTGGACAACTACATGCTGTCCGCGATTCAGGCGCAGTTCAAGTTCGAGGGGTATTGGCTGGCAGCGGAAAAGCTATTCACCAACCCGTTACTACGGGCGTTTCTGCTGTGGGGCGGGGCGCGTCCAGTAGACCGTTCACAGAGCCACAACCTCGTCGAGCAATACGCGGAGATGTTCCACCAACACGAGTGTATGGTGTTGGGGCTTGCGCCGGAGGGCACGCGCAAGCGGCGCGGCCACTGGAAAAGCGGGTTCTACTGGATAGCGCTAGAGGCCGAGGTGCCGATTGTGTGCTTGAGCATGGACTACCAGACCAAGATCGTTGAGATCGGCCCGACGATTTTCCCCTCCGGCGACATTCACGCCGATATGGTGCCGATTACCGCCTTCTACGAGGGGAAGGTGGGGCGCAAGCCCGAGCGCATGACGCCTATTCGTGTCAACCCGGACATTGACGTGTCGCAGTATCGCCGTAAAGCGTCGTAAGGACGGCGAAAGCGCCGCCCTCAATCTCCCCCACACTTATAGGCTGGCATGTCCGGGGAAGCCCCACGCCAACGCCTCCGGCAGAATACTACGGAAGGCGATTAGCCCGTGGCCGCTCCCCAACTCCACAAAGCGATAGTTTGTGTCTGCTCGTGCGTAGAGTGTGTCCGCCAACCGCACCGATGGATTGAGGAAACGCGCTTTCGCCTCGTAGCGCCCGACGGTGTGGAAAATGCGATCTGGCAACACGCGCATAGTCTCGAAGCGCCCATGATAGGCCGCGAGTGCCTCCTGCTTTGGCCCCTTGCCCAACGGCGGCGAGAACATCAGCAAGGCCCCAAACACCGACGGATTCTGTAGGGCCACATCTGCCGCCGCAATCGCCCCGGCAGACGCCCCACCGATACCGAGTGCGGTTGCATCTACCCGGTAGTTCTTCTGGAGGAACGGCAGCAATTCCGTCATAACAAAGCTGTAGTAAATGGGGTTGTCCACGTAGTCGCGCAGGCGTTCGGCCTGGTCGCCGCTCTGCACCATCGCGATCACCACCGGGGCCATGCGCCCATGTTTAACGAGTGCATTGGCAATCGCGGGGACCTGCAACGGCCCGACCATCCACTGCCCGTCCTGTAGGATCAACAGCGGATACTTCAGCGTCGTCTCGTCGTAGTCGTGCGGCAGATGCACCCACACCTTACGCCCACTTGCGCCGAGTTGTTGGCTGTCCATGCGATGCTCTACCGTTTTGCCACGGGGTACAGCCCCCATCCGCGCCCAGTCCGGGAAGGGGCGAGCGTGCGGCATCCGCAAAACGGAGACATCCGCCGTCGCCGCCTGCATCCCGGCGGGGTTGAGCGGGTCCATGCGCCAGTAGCGGCGCACACGCCCGACAATGTCGCGCTCCGTCTTGAGCGGGGTCATCGGGTCGTTGACGGCCAGCATATAGTCCAGCAGGTCGTCCATCTCGAAGGTGAGCGTGCGGTAAAACAGGTTCGTTCCTTCTAGCCGCTCCATCGGGACGAAGGGCGGGTCCGTGTTGATGCGGTCCAGGTTGATGGCGACGTTGTCCGCACCGGGACGGGTATAGACGAAGGTGGCGCGGTCGCCGTCAACCCACGGGAACGTATCACGTTCCGCCAGCAACGCGTCCACCAGTGCCTCTCGTTCAGCGACGGGCGCGGCCTCCGCCTCCGCCAGAAAATCCGCAAACCGTTCCCATCCGGGCATAAGTCGTCTCTCCGTGAGTGTCTGTAGGTACAAGTTGCCCCCATTATAGCGTGCCTATCGCGGTTTCACCTGCCCCATGATACTTTTGACTCACAAGTCTTATACGGACTACAATCAACGCATTGTTGTGCAACACAAAGGGCACCTTTGCCTGTAAGATGGCTTATTTGCCTCTGCCTGTTGTTGCTGCTCGTTCCCACCTAAGCCACTGTCGCCCAAGATGACCAGCCCACCGGGACGGTTTTTCTGGTGAACTACACACCGTTTAATGTGGGAGATTTCATGCCCACCCCCTTCACCCCGGAGTCGCTGACGGGTGAAACCCTTGCCGTCGATACGGTAAACGGGGTCGCGTGGGGTGGGCTGTTCCTGCTGGAAAACGAGGGGCGGCTGGTGAACATGATCCCTGTGGGTGACGTGCTGCTCAACGAGTAGGCCGTTGTCCCATCCATTCGCACAGGACATTCGTGCCGGGTAATAGGTATAATGGGTGCAACATCATGCAGACGACCTGTTAGGAACTATCGCCTTGAATGTGAAAAAACAAAGCTCAACCGTCCGTAAGCTCATCCAGGGGACATTCGGACGCGCCTGGGTAGAAATCAACAACCACTACCGCCGCGACGTGGACGACATCGGCTACATCCTGTTCTCGCTGCCGGACGCCATGCCTGCGCTCCCGCAACCACGCGGCCTGGTACGCCGCCGTATCCTAGGCGAGCCGCCGCTCAGTTTGTGGGAGTTGGAGCGCCGTTTCCACCGCATTGCCGACGACCCACGCCCGACAGGTGTCATCCTATATTTGCGCGGCTTCGCGATGTCGCTGGCAGACCTGCAAACGCTGCGTGGTGGTATCACCCGGCTACGAGAGGCGGGGAAGCGCGTGGTCTGCTTCGCGCAGGGCTACGACCTCGCGACCTATTATGTTGCTTCGGCGGCGGACGAGATCATCATCCAGCCGGGCGGGACGGTGTTCACAATTGGGCTGCGACAGGAGGCGACCTTCCTCAAAGACGCGCTGGCGCGGGTTGGCGTAGAGGTGGACAGCGTCGCCATTTCGCCGTATAAGGGCGCGGCGGACAGCCTCACCCGCGACGACATCAGTGAGGAGGGCCGCGCTCAGTTGGAGTGGCTGCTAGACAACCGTTACGGTCAGATCATTGAGGGAATTGCCGAGGGGCGCGGCTTCACCGTCGAGAAAATCCGCGAGATGATCGACAACGCGCCCTACCTGGACACCTTCGCCAAGGGTGTCGCGATGGTGGACGCCATTTGCACCGAGGAAGAACTCTACACCTACCTGAACACGAAGCACATCACCCCCTGGGAGGAGGCAGACAAAAAGGTCTACCTCAAGTTCCGTGAGCCGCACGAGCAATACGTCGCGCTGTTGACGGTCGAGGGCGTGATGGTGCAAGGCGAATCTGCCAATCCCCCCGGCGAATCTCCCATCCCTATTCCGGTTGTTGGTAGCGGGCGTGCTGGCGATGTCACCGTCGTGCGGCAGGTGCGGGCGTTGATGGAGGACGAGAACCTGGGCGCGGTCGTGCTCTACATCGACAGTGGGGGCGGCTCCGCCACGGCGGCGGAGGCGATGACCAGCGCCCTGAATGAACTGGCCGCCAGGGTGCCGCTGATCGTCTACATGAACGGGGCGGCAGCCTCCGGCGGCTACTACATCGCCACAGCAGCCCAGCACATCGTCGCGCAGCCAGGGACAATTACCGGGTCTATCGGCGTGCTGTTGTTCAAGCCGGTGGCGGGTGGCCTGCGCGATATGCTGCGGATTAACGCGGTCGAGTTCAAGCGCGGCCAGAACGCGGACATCTTCAGCGGCACCCAGCGTTTCAGCGACGATCAACGGGTGTGGCTACGGGAGAGTATCGAACGCACCTATGACCTGTTCCTGGAGCGGGTGGCCCGTGCGCGGCACATGGAGAAGGACGCCGTAGACGCCGTTGGCGGTGGGCGCGTGTGGACCGGGGCGCAGGCGCTTGAAAACGGCCTGGTGGACGAGTTGGGCGACCTGCGCACGGCCATTGACCGCGCCCGTGAACGCGCTGGTCTCCCGGCGGATGCCCCGGTGGGCCTGGTGCGAGGCAAGACGAAGCCGCTCGCGCCGCAGGTCGCTGAGGGCGCGAATCCCGCCGCCTACCTCAGCTACCTACAGCGGGGGGTCGCGCTGACGCTGGACGCGCAACCGCAAACGCTCACGCCGTTGACAATCCACGACAAGGTGTGATCGTGCAACATCGTCGATATGACACCCCCCCCTCTATCAGTGGACGGGGCAGCCCCCGTACCTACGGGATTTGCCTGCTTGCGATCCTGCTATTTGCTGGGATGGGTCTCGCCCAGCCGCCGGACACGGGAACGATCACGGTGGCCTGGGCAGACAGCACGACCGGTTACTGGTGGAATGACGGTGATCGCGGCCTGCGCCCCACCTTCAACGGCGAGGCGGTGGACGTGGAGATTGCACCGGACACTCAGAGCATCGCCTTTTTAGAACGGGTGGACGGCTTCCCGAATACGCTGTGGCAGTCGGATTTCGTGGGTATCTCGCCGTTAGTCAATGCGGATACGCACCTGGACGGCGCATCAGTCGGGCAGTTCGCCTGGGTAGATGGGATGACGCTCTACTTCAACACCGTCCGCTTCGACACACCGCTGGGTGGCATCCCGCAAAACGACCTGTGGCGGATGGCACTGGATGAGATGGAGCCGGAGCAACTGCTAGAACCCGGCGCGGGGGGCGCGTTCAGCGTCAGCCCGGACGGACAGACGATTGCCGTCACACAGCCGGGGATGCTCACTGCACAGGGAACCCCAGACACCGAAGGCGCGATTTTGTTCTATGACGTGGCGACGGGGGAAATGACGCTCGAACTCGGCTTTTTGCCCGTCGCCACGGCCTCACCCAGTCCCTACTATCCGCGTGTGGCATGGTCGCCGGAGGGCGCAACCCTCAACGTCGCGATCCCCCCACAGAGCATCGTCTACGGTGACGACGCGGCGACGCTTCTGTGGCAGATTCCGCGTGAGGGGGTGGCGGAGCAGGTGGGCGCGGTCCCCGCCAGCTTCTTTCACCCGATCCGATGGAACGCCGACCGCACACGGATATTCTACGCTGCGGAGACGGACAACCCCAACGCCTTTGATCTCGTGATCGCGAACGCGGACGGGAGCAATCCGACAACGTTAGCTACCGGGGCGTTTGCGTTCTTGTGGGCGGGTGCGGAGGATCGCTTCCTGTGGGCGGTGGAGGGGGACGACGCACCAACGTACTACATCGGTGATCTTGCTGACCCACGGCGCTACACCTTTGACGCGCCCGTGTTTAACCCTGTCTGGGCGGATGGCTCGCGGTTGGTCTTTGTCACGAGCGACGACGACGGCCTGACGATGAACCTGGGGACGCTCAACGAGGGCGGGACCGACCTCACGATCACACCGCTGGGGCCGTTGACGGAGCCGCCTATCGCCCTAGACGCGGTCGCCACAGACGGAGGGTAATCCCCGTCCGCCAACCGCAGAAATCGACACAAGCACGACACGCCCCCTTATCTGGTGCTCATGGATGCCCTGTAAACTGATAACTAAGTTTGACAGACACCAGAAAGACGACAGATAACTCTATGTGGCGTTACATTGGACTGGGGCTGGCGGCCCTGGCGATCATTGTCACGGGGTTCAGCCTCGTGAGTGTGGACACTGGCGATGCGGTAGGCGCAAACGCAGTGTTGGCGGCGGGGGATATTGACCTGGAGGGTTTCACCCGGGCGACAGACCCGAATTATCCGTGGGAGTTCCCTGAAGATCATGGGCCACACCCGGATTTCCTGACGGAATGGTGGTATTACACGGGCAACCTGGCGACGGAGGACGGGCGGCGCTTCGGCTTCCAGTTCACGATCTTCCGGCGGGCGATCCTGCCGAATGTGACGACCGTCAGCAACGACAGCGAGTGGCGCACAAACCAGATTTACCTGGCGCACTTCACCATGAGCGACCTCGAAAATCAGGTGTTCTTCCACGATGAGCGGCTGTTGCGCGGGGCGGCAGGGTTGGCTGGCGCAACGACCGACCCGGAATATCGGGTGTGGCTGGAGGACTGGGAGGTGCGGGCGTTGAACGCGGATGCCACGCGGCTTTCTATGCGGGCGGCAACGGATGACGTGTCGATTGATTTCACGTTGGAACAGGGCAAGCCGCCTGTGTTCCAGGGGGTGAACGGCCTGAGCGCCAAGAGTGGCATTCCCGGCAATGCCAGCTACTACTACAGCATCCCGCGCCTGTTGACCGACGGTACGATTACCATTGGCGATGAGGTGTTCGAGGTCAGCGGTAACACCTGGATGGACCAGGAGTTCAGCACGAGTGGGCTGGGAGCGGAGGCGCAGGGCTGGGACTGGTTCGGGCTGATTTTTGACGACAACACCGAGATCATGGTCGGGCAGATCCGCCTAGACGACGGCGGCAGGGAAACCGCGTTTGGTGGGCTGTACGTCTACGAGGACGCCAGCACGGTGTACCTGCCGTCAGATTCGTTCACGATCACACCGACGGCCTTCTGGACCAGTGACTACTCCAACGCGGAGTATCCCGTGGCGTGGGAGGTTGAGGTGAACATCCCAGACGGCGAGACACTGCGGTTCACGGCAACGGCACTTGCAGAGGACCAGGAACTCCACACGACGCCGACCTACTGGGAGGGCGCGGTGCGAATTGAGGGGGATAAAACCGGGTACGGTTACGCTGAGTTGACCGGATATGTGGACCGTATGGCGGGGTTCTTCTAGGCAGACCAGGCGTGCGTTTTTACCCTGCATTGAGCAAGCCCCCCCTGATGCGGTACACTGAGGCGCACCCTTTGACAAACAGGCGAAACGAAAAATGATCTTACAGGCATTATCCGAGGCGGCAGGCATCAGTGGGCAGGAAGAGGCCGTCCGCGACATCATTTTAGAGGCGATTGAACCCCACGTCACCGACCTGCGGACTGACGCGATGGGCAATGTGTTGGCGCTCCGGGCGGGGGAACAGGGCGCGGCACGTCCGCGTGTGATGCTGGCGGCGCATATGGACGAGGTGGGCTTCATGGTGACGGGCTACGACGGCGACGGCCTGGTCCAATTTGACAGTGTGGGCGGCATTGACGACCGTATTTTGCCGGGTTTGCGCGTCCGCATCGGGACGGGTGGACTCCCCGGCGTGATCCTGTGGACGCCCATCCACAAGAACCGTGACCAGAACGTCACCAAAATGAGCAGCCTTCGCATCGACATCGGCGCGAGCAGCAAGGGCGATGCCCAGACCAAAGCCCCACTAGGGAGCATGGTCGTGTTCGACAGCCACTACGCCGAACATGGAAACTTGCTACGCGGCAAGGCGTTTGACGACCGGGCCGGGTGCGCGGTGCTGGTGGACCTATTGCGAGGTGGGCCGTACCCGGTGGATGTGCTGGTGGCGTTCACGGTACAGGAGGAGGTCGGGCTGCGGGGGGCACAGGTCGCGGCGCGTGCCCTACAGCCGGACATCGCGTTTTCGTTGGAGTGTACGACAGCGCACGATCTGCCGGACCCGTCCGCCGACCCAGACGAGTTGCACACCACGCCCAACCCGACAGCCCGGCTGGGTGGTGGCCCCGCGATTACGTTGATGGACAGCAGCGTCATCGTCCCGCCGGGGATGGTGGACCTCATACGGAACACCGCAGAGGCCAACGCTATTCCCTACCAGTTTAAGACGCGGCGCGGGGGCGGCAACGACGCGGGACAGATTCACCTGCAAAACGGCGGGATTCCGTCTGCCACGATTTCGATCCCGGCGCGGTACATCCACAGTCCGGCGGCGCTCATCAGCCAAGGCGACTACGACGCGACGGTGAATCTGGTCGCGGCGCTCCTGCGGACAGTCGAAGCGGTGCCGATGGTGTAGGGGTTAGCCCTCACGCTGAATCCCTCGCCCAAGATGAGAGGGACTTTGGCGATAAGGGTTAAGCGTCTACGGGCTGGTTCGGCCCGGTTTCTTCGAGGCTGCTCTGGCGTGGCTGGGTGGACCCCGGCGGCGGCGCGGGTTCGTAGATTTGGCTTGTCGGCGGTTGCTGGGCATAGGCCGCCGCCGGGACGGGGCGTGGAGCCGGACGCCGCATACGCAGGATGTAGATAAACATTCCCAAAATCAGCATCAACACGACGACCAGCACCGTTCCCACGGTGGACAGCGCCAGTTGCAGAATCAACGCCTGTTGTTGCTCTGGCGTGCGGGGGCTGTTGCTCCCCGCGATGGCGGCGGTCCCGCTACTGATGCGCTGTGCGCCGAACTCAATGACCACGGGGAGGCCATTGGTGCTCACGGCACGCTCGACAAGGCGCGGCGTGGTGGCGGTGTAGTCCGCACTGCTCATCAGCACGGCGTAATCACCATCCGGCAAGTTCTGGAAACAGACGACGCCGCTATCCGCATTAGGCGAACGATCAAGCAGGGCACTGGCGATCACGACATTGTCCGTGTCTAACAGTTCGATGCCGATGCCGCGTGTCAGCAGTGGCTCGCTCTCCGCATCGAGCACGCCGTTGCCGTTGGTATCCTGGAAGCTCCGCACGCAAAATTGGCCGCCGGACTGTGCCAGCGCGGTCATAGCGCCCAACAACAGCCCGGCTAGCACGATCATCCCACTGAGTCGATAGGTCACGATGTTGGCTCCTTAGCTTGTGCGCCGCAACAGGAAGGCAGCCCCGACGCCCGCCAGGACCACAACACCCGCCAGCACCGCCACCACAATCCCGCTAATGGCAAGCAGGTTATCCGTCAGGGAGGGGGTTTCGGCGGGGAGGACCGCGTCGGCACTGTTGCCGAGGTCCGCTGGGGCATCCGGGGGTGGCGCGACCGCAACGGCGACCCCCTGCGCTGCGCCGAACTCAATGTTGAGCGCGGCACCCGCCGTCAGGGGCAGGCGCAACTGGGCGGGGGTCGTCAGGCCGTAGCCATCTGGTGCGGTGACGTTGGCGACGTACTCCCCCACTTCGAGGTCCGTCAGGCAGTGGGGTTCGCTGGCCCCGTCCGTGGTGTAGTTGGCGGCTTCGGCCCCGTCCCGCGTTAGCACGACTGTCCCGCCACTAAGTAGCGCCTCGTTGTCCTCGCGCAGTCGGTTCTGGTTGATGTCCTCGAACATGGAAACACACACGGCCACCGTCGCCGAGGCCACATCCACCTGCGGCTCGACCTCTGGCTGCACAACCGGGGCGGCATCCCCCGCAGCGGCAACGGCGGTTGGCTCTGGTGCGGCCCCCTCCATCGTCTCCTCGGTGGGCGCGGCGGCTGTCTCGGCATCATCGCTCCCTCCACCCAAGCTGTTCAGGAACGCACCAACTGCCCCGGTGTCGATGGTTTCACGGTCGGCAGCAGGCTCCTCTGTTGGCTCAATCACAACGGCTTCTTCTTCTGCCGTCGGCGCAACGGTTGGCTCAACCGCAACGGCTTCTTCTTCCGTTGGCTCGGCAACGACTTCCTCAACAGTTTCTTCCGCTGTCGGTGCCGCTGCGACCTCCTCCGCAGCCGCTACCGCGCTAGTTTCAGTGTCCGCTTCCCCGTCAAAGGTGGAACGCAGCAGGCCGAAGAACAAGTTTACTGCTGTCGGACCGCTGGCGGCAGGTGGGGGCGCGGCGACCTCCTCCGCTGTGTCGTCCTCATTCAACCCCTTCGGGTCGTCGTTGAGCACAATGTCCAACATGGCGTCAACCTCCTCCTCGGAGATCTCCTCCTCAGCAGGAGGGGGGGCGGCCTCCTCCTCGTTGCTGCTCGTGCCGCCCTCCTGGATCACGATCTGCTGGCCGATCTGTAGGAAGCGGATGCTACCGAGGCTGGGATTCCGGGCGACCAAGTCATCCCGCGTGAGGCCGTAGGCCACGGCGATACTGTCCAGGGTGTCGCCCTGTTGGACGGTGTGGACGATGCGGCCCTCGTCGTCGGCACCCTGCGGGTTTACAAACGGCACGGTGTCTGGCGGAGGAGGTGGGGCGACGTTCGCTGTGCCGCCGTCCTCACCTTCTTCGGCTGGGGCCTCGCCGCCGCCGCCTTCGGCTGTGAGCTTGACATCGTCAATCCACACCTGGTTATTGGTGTAGGGCTTGTCCTGGGTGGCGTAAACGAACACCGTCACGCTGCCGTTGGAGGTGGCGTCTACGGACGTGCGCTGCCAGGTGTCGTGGGGGGTAATCCACGGCGACCACAAAATCCCGCCGGACTGCGGATCTACGCCGCCGTTGGGGTCAATACCCACGCGCACCTGGCCGCCAGAACTGGGGTCCGAGCTACAAAAGCCAGGGCCGCCGCTCTCGGTGTCACACACTTTGATCTGGAGCGCGGCCTCTGCGCGGACGTTGGTCCCCTCTGGCACGGCGACCGTCTGGTAAATTGCGGCGTTGAACTGAACGAAGCCCCCGTTCAGGTTGAGCGCCAGTTGTGCCTCAACCACATCCGGGCCGGGGCCGGTGTGCGGGAAACTGTAGACCCGGTCGCCACGGTTAAAGAAATTGTCGTCATCGGTGGATCCCTGGCCGAGCCAGACGTTCCAGGCCGCAGGGATGGTCAGGTCGCCACGTCCGCGCCCGGTGTACGGGCCGAACTCACCTTGTTCCAGCCCGCCGTTGGTGAGCAGGTTGTCCTGGGCATAGGCGGTCAGGGTTATGAGCAGCAGAAGGGCGGTAGTGGTTGCCGCGAGGAACATTTGACGCATATCAGTTCACGCTCCACAAATTTTGGAAAAAGTGACGGGAAATGGATGGCCCATCAGGTCAAACATTTTAACATGGGTCAAATGTAATTCAATGGACGTGGTTGGGGGGCTGTGTAGGTTACGTGTTGGTCGGCTTGTCCGTATTGCGCCCATATGTATCTGCGGACAGCGGCCACATGGGGATGACCTCGAAGTCCAACCCGGTACGCAGCCCCTCCTCGTAGCGATAGTGGGCCGCAGCCGCGATCATCGCGGCGTTGTCCGTACACAAGTTGAGTGGCGGATAGCGCACCAGGAGGTCTGTCCGCGCTCGCATCTCCTTGCGTAGATAGGTGTTGGCGCTCACACCGCCGGACAGCAAAATCTCCGTAACGCGGTACTGTTTGGCGGCGCGGGCTGTCTTGTCCACAAGCGTTTCAACAAGGGCGGCCTGGAAGCTGGCGGCGGCATCGGCCACGCTGACATCCGAGCGCAGTTGGGCGTTTTTTTCCGCGCCGCGCTCGCGGCGGCTCTTGCTACTGGGCTGCACCATCACCTCCCGCTGGACCGCCGTTTTCAGGCCGCTAAAGCTGAAGTCGTAGCCATCGTCGTTGAGCATGGCACGGGGGAAGCGGTAGGCGATGGGATTGCCCTTCTGCGCGGCGCGTTCGATGTGGGGGCCACCAGGATAGGGCAAGTCCAGCATTCGGCCCACCTTGTCGAACGCCTCGCCTGCGGCGTCGTCCAGCGTGGAGCCGAGCCGCTGATAGACGCCGTGATCGGTCATCAGCAGCAACTCGGAGTGTCCGCCGCTGACGATCAGCACGAGGACGGGGAACTCTGGCTCACGGAAGGGCTGCGTCAGCCACAGCGAGTAGACGTGGCCCTCTAAGTGGTTGATCCCCACCAGCGGCTTGTCCGTCATGAGCGCGAGGCCCTTGGCATAGTTGATCCCTACCATGAGCGAGCCGACCAGCCCCGGCCCCTGGGTGACGGCGACGGCGTCCAGGTCGTCGTAGCGCACGCCCGCGTCTTTAACCGCCTGCTCAACCACTGCGCCGATAGACTCCGCATGGGCGCGGGAGGCGAGTTCTGGGTAGACGCCGCCGTACTGGGCGTGCAGGTCGATCTGGCTGGCGACGACATTCGAGGCGACGGTGCGCCCGTCCACGACGACGGCGGCGGCGGTTTCGTCGCAGGAGGTTTCGATACCGAGAATGGTGGTCATGGTGGCTCCGGGATGATTGTGGTCGGGTGAGGATATTGTACATCAGGGGGCGATGTGGAGGGGATAGCGACAGTAAATCCCTGGGTCGTGTATGATGGACTCACCAATCAAACACGAATGAGGCCAACACCACGACCAAGCGCAGCAAACCGACCTTAACGGGTCAATCTTTAAGCGCGGCTGGCTCATCACACCCAATCGGACGTGGGGGCGTGGCACTCGCTCGCACGGTCATGCCCAGGTAGGGCGACGGGTCCAGCGTGTTCCGCAGCACGGTCTCGTTGAGGAAGCTGCCGTCGGCGGCGCTATGCACGATGCTGAAGTGCAAATGCAGCCCCACGCGCCGATTCCCCCCGAAATCCCCCTGATAGCCGATCACCTGCCCCTGCTCCACCGGGATTTCCAGCGTCCCAGGCGGATACGCCGGATGCACGAACGAGCGTGCCCCGGTTACGTCGGCCATGTGTGTATAGTAGGTCCAGATGGTGCGCCCCGGCTGTAACGGGTCGTCATGGCGGATAATCACGGACGAGCGCCAGTTGGGGAGACGCGTGAGATAGCCGTCGTAGGCGGCAACCACCGGCACCTCCCCCGGTTGCCCGTCCGCGAAGATGTCCACCCCTGTATGCCGATTCACGACGTTGTAGGGTCCGGCGGGGTCGGCGTAGAGCAGGCCAATCAGCCCGGCGGAGGGCAGCAGGAAGGGCGCACCGGGACACGGCTCCGTGCGAGCCGTCACGAGTGGCGGACGCGCTTCGGGGCTGGTGAACCAACGGGCGATCACGGGCGTGCTGTTGGAGCGCGTCCAACTGTAGAGCGTGAATCCGGCGTAGGCCGTCGCCGCCCCAACAAGCGCAATCATCCCGATCCGTAGCCAGCGTTTTCGCATCGTGTCGTCCTCGCGTGTGGTCGCCCGATTCGCCGCTCATGATAGGCGCGGGACGGGCGTAAATCCACGCCCTGATGCGGAAACTGCCTAATGCGCAGCGCGTGGAACCTCCGTGGGCATGGTCAGCGTGAACACGAGACGGTCCTTATCGCGTTCGAGCTTCATCCGCCCGCCCTGCCGCGATGCAAGGTCCGTGGCGATATACAACCCAAGTTCTGTCATGTTTGTCCCGTGGATTTTGCCGACGGTCATCTGCATGGATTGGGTTTGTTCGCTCGTGGCGTGGTAAACCTGCTCGACATCAAGGAATTGCATGAGCGTGTCGTACTGGTCGGATGCCTCGTAGACGCCCACCCGCGCCCGCACGAACTTCATCATGGTGTAGGCCTGCACGTCTAGTATGGGTGTGGGCACGAGGTCCATCGAAATCGCGAAGATTGCCCGGAGCATCAGCCGGGTTTGCGCGTCGTTGGCGTAGACGTGGGGCAGGTTATCCGGGATATTGATGGCGTGGACAAACTGACGACAGACGTAGTGTTCCGCCTGGGCACGCAAATACCCCGCGAGATTCAACATGCCCACGTCCTGTGGGTTGGTGTCCTTCGGGCGCACAATCTGGTTGGCGAACAGAATCAGCCCATCTAGCCGCCAGTGAATGTCCCGTGCGAGTTCGTGCATGTTGTGGAGCGCGAACAACTGCTTGCGTTGGAGTGTCGCATGGCTGGACAGCTTCGGGCTGTTGAGCAGGGCGCTATAGCCGACAAGCGCGGTGAGCAACTGGCGCAGGTCGTGGCTTTTATGGCTGAGGCCGATCAAACTAAGACGCATGACGCTGGCTTTTTCCAGGCGGGCCGCATTCTGCTGCACAACTTGGATGTACGTCGTCTGGTCGTCGTCAAAGGGGCCGAACTCGCCAGACGCTAACTCGTCCACCATCGCCCGAAGTTTGCTGATGCGTTCCGCTAGTTCTGACGTCATCGGTTGTGTGCCTATGTCCCTAATCGAGTTGCTTCTATTTTAGTGGAAGTGCCCACTGTAGCGCCGTTACAAAGTCGTAACGCTAACGCCCACTGTACTCCCCAATGATGACAATAGCATAGTCGCCATAGGTGCGCCCGTCAAAACCGCCAAACAACACCAACATGCGGTCTGGGTTGCCGGGGGCCAACAGCAGCCCGGCGTCGAAGGGGCCACCCACCAGTGTACGGTCTAACTCGACGGATGTTGTCTGAAAGCCGTCGATGGTGGACACCTCGGCACAATCACGGCGTCCGGCATCGTCGCAGCCCACGAGCCGGTCAATATCCTCGTCCACCCACTCGACAAACGGGTCTAGGCGGGTGGCCTTGTCACTAACGGCGTACACGCGCACGCTATCCTCCCGTGCCAAAGGCCCCAGCCCAATCTCCAACAGGTCGCGGTCTCCATCACGGCCCACGGTCATTCCGTCAATCACGACTACGAACCGCCCTGATGTGTCGTTGAGCGCCCCCACGTTCAACTCATAGACGCCGAAGGCACTGGCATTTTGAAAGTTGGTTTTGACGGCATTTTCGGTAATGGTGATCGCATCCTCACCAGGGAGCTGAAGGGTGTCGCCACGCCCGAAGCCGGGACCGTCGCCGTCTTGGGTGGTGAAGCAGAACTGGTCGTAGAACGGCTCGAAGTCAAATTCCAGCGTGGCGCGCAACGACGGCTGAAACCCATCCAGCCCATAGACCGACACCCCGATGAAGTCGGTCTGCGCGTTGTCGTCCTCAATCGCCAGCGTGAGCACGTTCGTCACCTCGTCCGCGTTACACATGAACGCCACCTCCCGGTAGCGGTCTGGGGGTGCTACCGGGGCGTTGGTGCGTTCCATAACCAATTGGTAGCGCCCGGTGCTGGTGCCGCCCGCATTGCCAACGCGGGTTGCGACGACGGTGTACTCGCCGCTCTCCCCCAGCGTGTGTGTGAGGGTGACGGTACCGTCGGCGGCTCCGTCCTCGCTGCGGGCCACCAAGTCACGATTCGGTGTGAGTAGCCCAAGCAACGGCTCTAGCCCCTCGCTGGCGGTCATGGTAACGCGAATCTGGTCGCCGGGTGCCCCGGCAAACTGCCACCAGTCGTAGATGCCGCCCTCGGTGATGGTTTCCACCACAGGGGCGTTGTAGCCAATCGGAAAGACGCCGGGACGGTTGGGGGCGTTCTGGGCGGCGGCCCCCGCTGGGAGCAGCAACGCCAGCAGCAACACGAGCCAACGAGTAAGCGGGTTCGTCTGCATGGGGATAACTCCGAGGATTATTGCCTGCGTGTGGGGTTATTATCTCGCGTTCACCTGCGCCACGCGACCCGCATTTTGTTCGAGGCTACGGACAAACCGCTAGTCCGTCCCCTCCGTTACGGCATCTGCTGCTAGCGGGACGGTAAACGCGAAGATGCTCCCACCCTGGGGGTTGTCCTCAATCCAGATGCGCCCGTGGTGCGCCTCCACCACCAGCCGACAGAACGTGAGGCCCAACCCGAACCCGCGCCGGACGCTCTGTTGGTCGCTGATCTGCACAAAGCGGTCAAAGAGGCGCTCTTTGTACTCCAGCGGCACCCCCGGCCCCTGGTCGATCACGTCAATCTGCACGGTGGGGCGCTCGCCGTTGTCCTGGCGGACCCGCGCCCGCACCATCACCTGCCCACCATCCGGGGTGTACTTGAGCGCGTTGTCGATGAGATTCTGCATCACCCGCTCGATCTTCTCGCGGTCAACAGACAAGCTGGGAATATCTGGGGGAATTTCCGCGTGAAGGTTCACGCGATGCTCACGGGCCAGCGGGTACAGTTCGCGCAGTACGTTGTCCACAAGTTCTTGCAGGCTGGCGTTGGACGGCTCCAGCTTCATCTCGCCACTTTCCATCTTCGCCACATCAAGGATAGAGTCCACCCGTTTCATGAGTTTGTGCATGGCCTGGTGCGTCGTCGTCAGGGTGTGGTCCACCACGGTGTAGTTGTCGATGTCCTCCGGGACGATACGGCGGAGGATACTCAGGCTGGTGCTCATGGCGGTGAGCGGCGCACGCAGGTCATGCACGATCATGCGCGTCAGGTCGTCGCGGGCACGGTCTAGCTCGCGTTTTTCCGTCTGGTTGTAGAAGAGCATCAACGCGCCAAGGATGCGTCCATCCTCACCGCGAATGTCGATAATCTGCCGTTCGATGTAAAGGTCGCCGCGCTCCCCCTGGACGGTGTAGCTCTTTGCGTCAATCTCCGTCCAGGCTTCACCGGGACGCAACTGGCGCAGTAGGCGCTCTGCCCCTGCGAATGAGTCGAACCCAAGGCGGAACAACAGCGTTTTGTCCTCCTCGATGAGCGCGGCCAAGGTGCGCCCGGTGATGAGCGCAGCGTCCAGCCCGATGAGCCGCACAGCCGGGTTTGCCGTGACGATGCGCCCGGCGTTGTCCAGCAGCAGCAGCCCCTCGGTGATGGCATCCTGGATGACCTTGAGGCGGTCGCGTGTTTGGGTGATGCGCTGGAATAGGTTGTAGTTGTCAATCGCGATGGCTGCCTGGTTCACCAGTTGCATAATGAAGTGTGTGTCCTCACGGTTGAACGTACCCCGCTCGTCGCTCTCCAACGTCAGCACACCCAACGCTTTTTTCTGCTCACGCAGGATTGGCACACTCAGTTGGGAGACGGTATCCGGCATCAAACGATGGGTACCCGGAAACTCGCTCGTGTCGTCCAGGCGGGTATACTCGCCCGTGCTGAGAACCTGCCCAGTCGTTCCCTGTTGCAGCACGGCCACATTCTCAAATATGTTGGGCGGGTAGCCGTCCTGGGCGGTCACCTCTAGCTCGCCCGTGAGTTCGTTGTGCAGCGCCATCACACCGCGTTTGGCCCCGGTGTAGTTGGTGGCAAAGTTCAGAACGACGTTGCTGATGTTAGCCGCGTTCGCTGAGGCGGTGGTCTGCTGGCCGACCGCTGCCAAAATCGACAACTGCACCAGGCGGCGCTCAAGCGCCTGGTCCGTGCGGGTGTAAAGCTGTGCGTTGCGGATGGCCTGCACCGCTTCGTTGGCGAAGGTCCGCAGGAACTCGATAAATTCCGCGCCGAAGCTCCGGCTATCCGTGAAGCCCAAGACCAACATCCCGATCCGTGAATCCCCGCTGATGAGCGGCAACTCAATTAACGACATAATCTCCGCGTCCATCAAAATATCGCGTAGGTGGGTCGTGCGCTTGTCCAGGTTGACATTTGGGATCAACAGCGGCGGGTTCACATCTAACGGGGAGGTGTCAATTTTGTCAGACGCAGTCGATACAACGGGTTCCCGCGAGAGCAACGGGCGCGTGTACCCGTCGATTAAGGCCTGCGACGCGCCTGCACTCCGTGCTAGGGGCAGAAAGTCGTTCTCGTCGGCTGTTGCCTCTCCCTCGTTGAGGAAAAACAACACCATGTTCGCCTCAGACAGCATCCCGGCGGTTGTCGTGATGGTGTCTAACACGTTACCGATGTCTAGGGTGGCGGCCAACAGGACGGACACCGTGTTTAGCGTATTCAAGCGGGTCACGCGCTCTTGCTGGAGTTCATAAAGCTGGCGGTTGTCCACCGCTACCGCCAACGTTGACGCGACAATCCGCAACAGCCGTAGGTCGGCCTGTGTAAAGCGCCGCCCGCCATCCATCGAATAGGCGACGATGGCCCCGGCAAAACGGTCATTCACCATCAGCGGGGCACCCATCCAACTCGCCACCGGGGACGTGTGGGGGGCAATCCGCAGATGTTGCAGGGCGGTGGGGACACCTTCACTGAACAGCAACGGCTCGTGTGTCTCCGCCATGCGGTTGATAAGGTGGAGGTCGGCTTCATCCAGTGGGATAAACGGCACGGGATTGCCATCGCGGACGATAATGGGGTGTAGCAGGCGCTCTGTGTCACGCTCGGAGATACTCACAATGAGATGGTGCGTGTCCAGGGCATCCGGCAGCTTTTCCTCAACATACTGCAACAGCATGGGCATCCCGCTAACGGACTGGAGTTGTTGAACGAGGTCCGACAGCATGTGCATCTCGTTTAACTGCTGGTTGACAGTGTACCCGATGCGGCTGTACCCGAAAATCGAGATCAGCAGCAGCACGGTCCCCGCGATCACCAACGCCCCGACCTCAATGGGCATTTCGTTGATAACCAACGCCCCCATCAACGCATAGGCCGTTGGCAACACCAGCGCCATCGTCACCTCAGTCAGGTCGGTGCGGTTCATCTGCCGGATATTGTAACCTTCGGTGTAGTTTTCTAACAGGTAGATCGCCCCATACAAAGTAGTATACGTCCCGAAGTAGAGCAGGAGCGGGATGAGCACGGTATTCGAGCCGGTCTCAAGCGGGAGTTGCTGCCCCATGGAGATGTACAACCGCCCAGCGATGACAAAGCTGATCGTGACACGGCTGGCGATGATAATAATGTTCTCGGCGCTACGATGGACAAGCCGACGGCGTGGGAGTTGGTCCTGCTGACGGATGACCATGCCGACACCCCCGACAACCGCCCCAAAGAAGATGGCCCAGGTCATCATCGGCATATCTTCGGGGTTCCGCAACGTCAGAAAGGCCAGCATCCCGATCATGTGGGCCAGGCTAAACTCGGCCTGCGACAGCAAAATCCCTGCGGTCAGTGCCAGCGCCGTTAGCGCCGCGTACATCAGGTGCGCGGGTGTCACCTCCAAATCTGGCGGGATGCTCGTGACCAACAACAAGCCCGTCGTCGCTGCCAACAGGTAAATACTTAACCGTTTGATCCACATCTCGATCATGATGGGCTACTCTAACTCGTGCGTGCTTACAAGGTTGGGTCGCCATCGGGGTTCAATCCGGCGATGGGTAGGCAAAACACAAAGCACGCACCCGATAGCGTACAGGTGGTGTCGGTGTCGTCTGCCAGCCAAATTTTACCACCATGCGCCTCAACTGCGCGACGGCAATATGCGAGGCCGATACCCGTATGCTTGGTGCGGCGGTCCTCTTGGTTGTTGGCCTGCGCAAACTTGGTAAACACCAACTGGCGCTTGTCCACCGGGACACCCGGCCCGTCATCGTTGACGCGCACCTCCACCCAGTTCTGATCGGCACGGCGCACACTCACATGCACTTGCGCGATACTATAGTCAATGGCGTTGTCGATCAAATTAATCAGAACCCGTTGAAGCTTGTCGCCGTCCACCTGTAACGGTGGGATGTCGTCCGCGATTTTCTTGGTTACACGGATGTTTACCTCCTGAGCGGCCTGTGCCAGTTCGGTAGAGGCGCTGTCGATGAGTGCGCCTATATCCCACAGTTCTGGGATGAGGGTCATCTGCGACCGTTCGACATCCAATAGGGTGTCGATGAGGTTCATCAGGCGGTTCGCCCCGTGCGACGCCAGCCCCAGCACATCCATGAGCACAGGGGTCTGTTTGTCATCCTGGGCAAGTTCCTCGGCAAAGTTCAAGCCAGAGATGACCGACCCCAGCGGGCTACGCAGGTCATGGACGAGCATGTAGGTGATCTCGTCGCGGTAGTTTGCCAGTTCCATGTCCTCGGTGATATCGCGGAGCACCAGCAAGCTCCCCATCACGCGTTCCTGTGCGTCGTAAACGGGAAGGTCGGTGCGCTCCAGGTAGACGATGTCATCTGGCCCGCGCTCCAGTTTCAGGTTCGAGCGTTGGCGTTCACGGCGGTTGTTGCCGTTGCGCTCGGCCTCCTCCATCATCTCGCGGGGGAGGTCATCACGCGTGTATGTGGTGTAGTTGAGCGGCAACTCGTCGAACGGACGCCGCAGCCACTCGGCCATATCAATCCCAAAGAGTTTTTCTGCCGGGGTGTTGTAGTCTAGCAGGCGGCCCTGGCGGTCCAACAGGATGACCCCGTCGTGTGTGCTCTCCAGGATTGCCCGTGTGCGGTTGCTGTTCTCATTTACTTGCTCGTACAGGATGATGTTCTCCAGGTAGCTGGCGGCGTGGTCCGCCAGGAGGTCAATCCGCTCCGTATCCTGTGTGCTGAGGGCGCTATGGCCGGGGCGGGACATCATCAACAGTGCGCGGGTGTTTTCCCCCCGGACAATCGGAATGAGGACCAGCGTGCGGTGTTGGCCGTGCGGGTCACGGTCGTAACGCACCTGCACCCGGTTCTCATCCAAAATAGCCGCGATGTCTTGCGGCGCTAACTGGGGTGGGACAAGCGTCTGCGCCATGCCCGGTTCCGCACTGCGCCACGAGCTAGCAATCAACATCGGGCGCTCAGCATCCGGCGGGATGTGATAGACACCCAGGCCATCCCCGCCCAACAGGCTCACAGTGGTCTCCAGAATGTGTTCGGCAACGGCGAAGCGGTTGCCAGCGCGAACCACCTCTAGCGACAACTGCCGGAGTTGGTTTAGCGCCTCGACCTGGCTCTGGCGTTCTTCCAGCAAGCGTGCATTGGCTATGCTGATAACGATATGGCCGCTCAGGCTCCGCAGAAACTCCGCCTGCTGGTCATTGAAAAAGGCCCGGTTGTTGCTCTCTGCACACAACACCCCCAAGACGCGCCCCTCTTGCAAAAGCGGCACCGCCAATATGGACGGATACTGCCCCAACATCGGTGTTTGGTTGATGTCATCCGGCAAACCATAGGCGGCAGATAGCACACGCTCGCCGGTGTCGTAGGTTTCTGCCAGCGCACCACCCAGTTCAGCCACCGTCGAAATTTCGTGGTTTTCGTCCCCGTCTACCATATTCCGCCGAATCACCCGGAACCCGCCGTCGCCGTCAGCCTGGGCCAGCGTAATTGTCTCGGCCTGTGTCACGGCGTAGGTCGCCTCGAACACACTGTCGATGATGGTTTCCACATCGAGCGAGCTGGAAATCTGCTGGGCTAACCTCTCGATGTAGCCTAGTTGTTCCAGGCGTTGTAGCAGGGCATCCTGGGTGTCGCGGTGGAGGATAGCATTTTGAATTTGGGCGGCGGTCAGGTTGGTGGCTGTCTCGATGAACTGCCACTCACGCGGGGTGAAGTTGCGATGTGCTTCTGTACCGAGCAGGACCACACCGAACATGTCGCCCTGAGAGAACATCGGCACCGTGGCGACCGTGCGCTGGTTGTTGCGCGACATAAGCAGGCGCATCCCCCGCGATGTTTCGGGATCATCCAGGTAGAGTACTTGCCGGGGGGATTCTAGGCGGTCACGCAGGGCCTTTAACTCCGGGTAGAGCATCAGCGAATGGCGGTTTGGTGTGTAGGCGGCGGTGGGCGCTTGGCCCAGGATCGTAATGACCTCATTGCCATCCTGGACGGGTGTCACCACCGCGATAATCGCCGAGGACACATTGAACATCTGGCGCAGGGTGTCTGCTGCGGTGGTGGCAACCTCGCCAGGGTGCAGGCTAATCAGCGAGGAACGGCTGAGGTGGACCAGTTGTGCCATCTCCGCCGCGTACATCTCCAGCGCCCGCAGCAAGTCCGCATTTTCCAGCGCAACGGTGATCTGGTTGGCGAGTACCTGGAGCAGATCAACCTCTGTCGCGGGGTAATCGTAGGGATTTTCGTGGTAGACTGCCAACATGCCCACAATCATGTTGTTGGTGATGAGGGGTGTCTCGGCAAAGGCCCGGAAGCCCCCTAGATCACTGAGCGCCCGCAGGTTATAGTCCGTGCCCAGGTAAGTGTCGTGGATGATGTGTGCCTCACCGATGGTGAGATGCTCGACAGAACGGGTTTCGCTGGCATAGGACGCGGGCAGGTTGATCGCGTGGACAAGCTCTAGCTGCGGATTTTCTACCCCTTTGATGTAGACGGCGGCGCGGTCGGCCTGGGTAATTTGCATGGCCGTCTGGCAGATAATCTGCACGGCTTCATCGCTATCCAGGTTAAACAATAACGTCTGCATACTGCTGTTAATGGCCGCGAGGTTGTCAACCAGGCGTGCGCGGCTGGTGTAGAGCCGGGCATTCTCAATTGTCATGCCCACCTGCCCAGCAATGGTTTCTGCAAGCTCAAGCTCCCCCGGCGTAAAGGCCATACGGTTGTCGTCCGCCAATACCAACAGGCCGGTGAGCGTGTCGCCCTTGCGTAACGGCACCGCAAAGACACACTTCATGCCCACTACCTGTAACACAAGCGGTGTGTCCGTGGGCCAGGTCCCCGCCGAAAGATGCAGCACCCGTACATCCGCCAGCGCCAACGCCTCGACACTGTTTGGCTGGAGCGCATAGTAGCCTTCTTTGCCGCGTTGCCCGTCCACCGTCACCAGCACATACTGCAAAACGGGGGTGGCCGCGTCCGGGTTGTAGAGCGCAACCGCCAGCACACGGCTGGGCAACGCCCGCTGCATCATCTGTTGGAGTTCGCTCAGGAGGTTGTCTAGCAGGAGATGGGCCGACAACCGCCGCCCCAATTCTGTAATCTCGCTGATCTCGGTCGCACGTTGTTCGAGCGTGTTCTCGCGCCTGGCAAGACGATTCTCCATCACCGTCGCAATGGTGACGCCAATCATCATAAGCGCGAACACGACAGCCCCCGCCTCCTGCGCGACGATGGCAAGCGGGATCACCTGCGTGACAGCGATGGCCTCTGCTGTGCGCCCGCCCCGCTGCCAGATGGGGGAAATATCGAAGCGCGGGGCAAGCAACGCACCGCCTACCAGTTGCACGGTAGCCCAGGCTACCACCAGCGCCCCCACAAGGGCAATCCACAGGGAGTCTACCAGCAGCGGCGCGGCGGGCAGTGTCACCGGCAGCAGGACCCACACCAGCAACGGCACCCCGCCCAGCGCCCCACTAACGAGGATACGAGCCAACGCATCATTCTGTTGGCGTTTGGCGATGACCCACGTACCAACCAAACCCAAAATCAACAACAAGGCGGCACCCACCCCGCCCAAGAGCATCGCCGCTAACATGACCGCAATGCCACGCAAGCCTAGCCATGATGCGCCGTTCGCTGGATAGTGGACGAACTCGTGGACCCAAAAGGCGGCCAACAGCACCAGCCAGATCAACAGGCTCTGTGGGTTGAACGCCAATGGGCGGCCTAATGCCAGAGCAACACCCATGCTCACCAACGCTAACATAGCGAGCAGCAAGCGGACCGGAGAAAAGTTACCCGGTGTATTATTGGTTGTGGAGGGTGTTTGCATTAAGCCAGCCCCGTGCGAAGGTCATCTGCATAAATTTAAGATTGGTCTTTTAGTACTGTTGCAACACAATCAAAACACTACCATTATAGTGCAAAAGTGCGGCTGATACGAAACTAATCGCCTTGTGTTGGGTTGGAAAACTATAACACCCTCTTATAATGTTTTCGTGCTGTAAACATTACAAGTATTGCATATTCGTGGTAAATGTGTTAACAATAAAGAATGGGGCGGCGATTGGCTATGACCTCGTCTTTTCATGAGTTTAACATTAAAAATATTTTTAGTTATGTTGGCAAGCACATGACACTGTGCTATCTTAATAGAGTATACACGGCAATATATGTTACATTGTCACTAGGAGGGTTGAATTCAAAAATAACATTGTGCATACATTCCTAATAGCTCAAAGTTTGCCATAGGGAAGAAGAAGAATTATGGGGACACAACGCATCACAGGGATTTCTGAACAGGACTTCCACGCAAAAATAAGCGAGACGCAACTTACACTGCTATACCCATGGAATCCATATCGTAATGCTTTCTTGGCTTATGTCGTGGCGGATTCTGGCAAGGAGATGGTCTACTATCGCCTAACTGAGGACGATGTGACACTCCAGGCGTGGCTGACGAATATGGGGGAAACATTAGTTGCTGAACTCGGCGGCTTCAGCCCACCCGAGGACATGGACCCTTCTGCTTGGGGGGAGGCACTCGCACAACACATCAACGCATTCGCCGAAAGACAGGCGGTGTGGTTTTTCTTAGATGAAATCGACCGGGTTCCCCACGACGACAACCTGAGCCAGTTTGTGATTGCACTGGTGGAGTCGATATCGGAGAACGTAAGCCTCGTCGTCAGTAGCCGTTTGCTGAAGTATCAACCGTGGTACGATTTCGTGGAGCAGAGGAACGCAGCGGTTTTCGGCACGGAGCGCCGTGCCCATGATGTGATGTTCTCCGTCAGCGACGATGCCAAGCCACCGCTCGAAGTCTACGGCTTAGGCCGAGGTTACGCGCTGGTTAGTGGGCAAGAGATCACCAATTGGGACGGGGCGTTACCGCGCAACCTTTTCTTTTACTTCATGGACAACCCGCTTGTCACTCGCGATGAGATTTTCGAGGTTTTTTGGCCGCGTCTGACGACCAAAGAGGCAACGAACGTCTTCCATGTGACCAAACGTAAGATCAGCGAACGTATCACCATGAAGATAGATCAAACAGGCAACTACGAACTCACGCAGTACTCCGCCGGGTTCTACAAACCATCGGACAAACTCATTCGCTACTACGATGTTGAGGAGTTTGAGGACGCCGTCAACGACAGCATCACGGCGATGGACGAGGCCGAACAAGAGGTGTTGCTGCAAAGGGCCATTGATCTCTACAAGGGGCCGTTCCTTCAGGATGGCACAATGGCCTGGATGGTTGAACGCCGCAACGAACTACGCGGTCTCTACGCGCAGGCGCTCATCGGAATGGGGCGCATCTGCCAGCGCCGGGCTGAACACATGACCGCGCTCGGCTATTACGTGCGTGCCCTCAAAGAAACACCGGAACGGGAAGACATCCACCGCAACGTGATGCAGATATACATTAATGAAGGCATGTACGACGACGCCCGAAACCAGTATAAGGCTCTCGCCAAGCGACTGAACAAAGAACTCAAGATTGAGCCAGACAACGAAACGCGCCAACTGTTTGAGTCTATTCCGTCTTAAAATCTGGGATAACCTTGACATACTTCCTACGCCTGAAGGGTAGAAAGTATGCCAGGGTTGTTACCCGTGTTGAATTCTGGCATCTCCACTTTCATCACAACGCTAGAGCAAACCCAAAGTTGTAGCGACGACCCCATATCCGAATCCTGCCGGTGTGCCGCCTATTCTTGGCTGTGGCGCGAGTGAGCTTGTAGTATCGCTTTGACCACATGCTTGTTCCATTCGTTTTGGCAGAGTTGGCATTGGTATGTGCGCTGAACGTCGATGTACTCGGGCATCAGAGTGAGTTGCTACGCTACAACTCACAATATGGTCCTACACAACCTTTCGTACCCTACATCCCCACAACTACGGCTTGGGCGCGTTTTTGTCAGGCCGCCCCTAGCGGATCGTTGACGCCGCCAGTATCCCTTCACGTCCCGCCTGTTTTCGCTTATGATGATTGGAAATATTGCGGAAATGGGTCGTCATGTTTGGGGCACCCAACACATCTGTTTGTGAGTTTGGAGTGCTTGATGGAATTTCGTAGAGACTACTCTCGTAGCCTGTTTGGGAAATCCCGGCGCACCGGATTGGGGCGTTTGTTGCTGGCCTATTTCCTGTTCCTCGCCACCTTCTTGATGGTGTTTTGGCTCCAGTTCGACCGCATCCAACTGGTAGCGTTAGACGCGATTGGCATGGCTCCCACCGCTACGCCCTTTGCCAGTGATTACGCCACGATGGGCTTTGCGGCTTACCTGGCAGGGGGGATTGACGAGGCGGTTACCCACTACGAGAACGCGGTGCGCTTGCAACCGAACAACCTGGGCTATCTCCACGAGTACGGACGGATGCTGATCGAGCTGGACCGTGCAGACAAGGCGATTGAAATTGCCGAACAGATGATTGACCTAGGCGGCACGACCGACCCACGCGGCTACGCGCTCAAGGCGCGGGCGCTGGTGTGGGAGGGCGATAGCGCGGCGGCCATTCCCGTTGCGGTAACGGGTTTAGAGGTCAACCCGAACTACGCGCCGCTGTACGCGGCTCGTGCGCGGGCCTACACCAACATCGGGCGCTGGCAGCAGGGTGTGGCGGACGGGCTACGAGCGGTTGAACTGGACCCGATGGACGCCGACGCGCACCGTTCCTATGCCTATGCGCTGATTTGGATCGGCGAACGTGAGCGGGCCATTGAACAGCTAGAGCAAGCCATCTCCATCAACCCGAACTTCACACCGCCCTATTTCGAGTTAGCCATCAACTACCGCGCCATGCAACGCGACAGCATGGCAATCGCCACCTATGAGCGCGTCCTGAGCATGGAACCGCGCAACGAACGCGCCTTCCTACGGCTATGTGAGTCCTACTTTGCGATTGGCCGTAATGACCAGGCGCAGGGCTACTGTGAGGACGCGCTGGACATTAACCCCGGTTACCCGGAGGCCTGGCGACAGTTGGGGATGGTGAAGTACAACCGCCGCAACTATGAGGGCGCGATTGAGGCCTTCGAGAGTTGTGTGAACAACGACGGCGAGGAAATCCAGTGTTGGTACCTGCGCGGGTTGGCGTACTACTACTTGGGCCAGTGTGATGATGCTTGGAGTACATTGGAGGAGTCGCTCGTGCTCTCGCGGGACCGCCCTGCGGATGACCCAGTGCTGTTGTCCATCCGGGAGGGGTTGCGCCTGACGACAGTCTCGTGTGCTAGCTACAGTGGGCGTGCGCTACCGACGGCGATTCCCCCAACGCTGGTTCCCCCAACACCAATTGGCGGGTTCTAAGGCCGCTTTCGCCCTCACCCCATTCGTAAACCTCAGGAGGCCGCATGTATCTCCGCACGCCGAAGAAATACGATGGTCGCCGCAAGAGCCGTAAGGTGTTCTCTTTGCAGCGGTTGTTGTTATGGCTGTTCGTCCCGGCGTTGATCTTCGGGGGATGGTGGCTATACAACAACCCGGATGCGATTATGCCCGTCGTGCGTGAGGGGGTGGGGCAGGCAGTGGCGCAGGGGAGTGACATGGTCGCGACGATGACCGCGCCGACACCGCTCCCTACCGAGAACCCAATGAACCTCATCAACCGGGCGGACGCCAACTGGATCTCTGGGCGGGTTGAGGACGCCATTAGCGAGTATGAGCAGGTCGTGGTGAACGTCCCCAACGACGTGATGACCCACTACAACCTGACGCTGGCCTACATCGTGGAGGGGCAGTACGACATGGCGCTGGAGATGGCGGAACGGGCTGTCACGGCGGACCCGTTTGCGTCTGATGCCTGGGCGATTCGCTCGTTGGCGCTCGTTCGCAGCGGCGATCCTGGTGGGGCGCTTGCCAGTGGCTTGCAGGCGCTCCAACTGAACCCAGACAACGCCCGTGCCCACGCCTTCCTGACGGAAACCTATGTTGTGCTAGAACGCTTTGAACGGGCCGAAGCCAGTGCCAACCGTGCGATTGAACTGGACCCGGACAGCGCCGAGGCCTACTACGCCCGCGCCCAGGTCAACCGAGACTACCTGTTTGACCGCGAGGCTGCCCGTGCCGACTACGCCACCGCCTACGACCTCGCGCCCTACCTGACGGACGCGGCGGTGGAGATGGCCTGGGTGGACGCTGCCCTGCTGGACTACGACAGCGCCATTGCTACGCTCAACGAGGTGAAGGACGCCAACCCGGACAACATCAGCGCCCTCTATGCCCTGGGCTTTATGTACTGGGCGGGCCTGGGTGACCCCAATCAGGCGGCGGACGAACTGGCGCGGTGCGTCAACGTCGCGCCGGATAGCGACAACTGCCAGTACTACTACGGGCGTGTGCTGATCGCGCTTGAACAGTACGATGACGCCGCTGAACGCCTCACACGGGCGGTAGAACTGACGATGGAGGACCCCACGCCCAATCCGCGTTTCCACTATTGGGCGGGGGAAGCGCAAATCTACCTGGGGAACTGTGCCAACGCGATGACCTACCTACGCCCGGGCTATGAGATTGCTGTGGAACAGGATAATACCGAACTCATCAACGCGCTGGACACGTCCATTCGCGAGTGTTCCGCCTTCGACTTCAACCCAGGCGCAGCGGCCTCAACGCCGACACCCAACTTCGGGCCGACCGAAGCCCCGGACGTGTAGCCGCGTGATTGTACTCCTCCGGGTAGTGCTGTTCACCGCAGATTTTTGTTGACATTCCTCACATTGAACACAGGACGCGATAAGTTGTGTGAACGCAAGCCGCGTTATACAGTGATGAGCGTGACAACATATGGGGAAGCAGGCGCATCATGGTGATTCAGGTGGGGTTGATTGACGACCAACAGTTCGTTCACGACGTGGTGACCGTTCGGTTGCGTGGTGCTGATGATATTGCCCTGGTGGGGGCCGCCTTTGATGGGGACGAGGCGTTGGCGCTGTGCCGTCGTCATAACCTGGATGTGTTGCTAATGGACGCCGAGATGCCAGGGACCAACGGGGTCGTGGCGACACGGGCGGTTGTGGCGGCCTTCCCAAGTGTGCGCGTGCTGGGCCTCTCCAGCCATGAGGAGTATGCGTTCATTCGGCAGATGATGGACGCGGGGGCGTCCGGCTACATCATCAAGCACATGATCGCGGACGACCTACTGGACACGATTCGGGCGACCGCTGGCGGCAACAGCGTACTATCTGTCGAGGCGGCGCGAACGTTGTTGGCCCCCCCCACGGACGGCGAACAGACGACGCCCGACTTTGGCCTCACGAAGCGCGAATTGGAGGTTTTGCGGCTGCTGGCGCGGGGCTGCACCAACCAGGAGGCCGCGACGCAGTTGGGTGTCGCCGAGCGAACCGTCCGCTTCCACACCAACAACATCTTAGAGAAGATGTTGGTTACCACCCGCTCTGAGGCGCTGGTGCTGGCCGCCAAGCACAACCTCGTTTGAATTTCTTCATATTATTTAAGAAACCGTAACCTGTCGCACCTGACAGGTTACGGCCATAGCTCCCCTTGTTAGACTTATGTCAGATTAACCAATTGAATTTCGACCGGACACCGTTCACGGTGTCCCACACCCAACCATCATTTAACAAGTTGAATCCATATGCAAACCACATTCAGGCAACCAGCCCAAATCTGGGCACATCTCACCCAACCACACAGCCGTGTGACCGACATCGAACAGCGCCGCCAGTCACACCTGCTGAATCTGACGATATTGGCGCTCATTGGCGCGTCCACGATCGTGAATGTCATTAGCTACCTGCAAGACACCGCCGCCGACCGATTCCCGCTGGAGTCCAGCTTTCTCACGCCGTTTAACCTGGTCTTGTTAGGTGTCTACGCTGCGAACTTGCGCGGCTACTTTCGGGCCAGCGCCTACATCTCCATCGCTGCCGGTTACCTGCTAATCGCCGCTTTTGCGACCCAGGAATATAACGTCCTCATCTACTCGGCAATCCTAATACTCCTCAGCGCCATGTTCCTCCCAAATCGTGCGACCCAGGGCATCGCGGTCCTGTTGTTTCTCACGGTCATTGGCTTTGTGTTCTACCTTGAGGGTGAACCGGATACCATCACCCCGTTGTTTGTCTCGAACTTCCTCACCATTGCGCTCCCCGTCGCCTTGCTCTACGTCTGGCACCGCCAGCAGATCGAAACGGAACGCCGCGCCAACCTGGAAGCGGCGAACCAAAGGCTTCGTGAGTCTGAGGCGATGCTGGAGATTCGCGTAAAAGAGCGCACTGCCGAGCTAGAGGACGCCAAGGCACAGACTGAGGCCGCGCTAACGAAGGCGGTCGAGGCGGACCGCCTCAAGAGCCAGTTCCTCGCCAGCATGTCCCACGAACTCCGTACCCCGTTGAACGCCATCCTCACCTTTAACGAGCTGATGCAGATGGGCACCTTTGGCCCGGTCAACGAGGAACAGGTGGACTACCTGGGCAAGTCGTTACAGAGTGGGCGACACCTGCTCTCGCTGATTAACGATGTGCTGGACATCACCAAGATTCAGTCCGGTATGATGAAGCTGTTTGTGGAGGATGGCTTCGACGTGACAACTGAGGTGCAGGCGGTGGCAGAGACGGCCAAACGCCTGCTAGGAGGGAAACCTGTCGAGATCGTGCTGGACGTTGACACGGAAATCTCCCCGCTGACGTGTGACAAGCGCCGTCTACGCCAGGTGATGCTCAACCTCATGTCCAACGCAGTGAAGTTCACCGAAACGGGCACAATCACGCTGAGTGTGAAACAACAAACGGACCATCTGCTGTTCGCGGTGATGGACACTGGACCGGGCATTACCGCAGACCAACACGATATGATCTTCGAGCCGTTTGTTCAAACGGTGGACGGCATCAAACACGCTGGAGGCAGCGGGCTGGGCCTGCCGATTTCTAAACGTATTGTGGAGAGCCACGGCGGGCAACTGTGGGTGGAAAGCACCCCCGGTGACGGTTCCGACTTTTTCTTTACACTTCCCCTGCAATCCATTCTGGAATCCGGCGAACAGGAGATGATGGCCCATGCTTAAGGACAAGCACATCCTCTATGTGGAGGACGACCCCATGAGCCGACAGGCGGTGGACCTTGTGTTACGCCGGGTGATGGGGATCGAGAATGTCACGATCTTCGAGAACAGCTACGGGTTTGTCGAGCGCGTCCGGGCATTGCCAACCCGCCCCGATGTGATCCTGCTGGACATCCACATGACTCCCCTAGACGGCTTCCAAATGCTGGACCTGCTACGCGGCGAGCTAGGGTTTGCCAATACGCCTATCGTCGCGCTGACGGCCAGCGTGATGAATGAGGAGGTATCGCTGCTCCAGTCGCACGGTTTCGACGGTGGCATTAGCAAGCCGCTACAGGTGGCAACCTTCCCGGCGACACTGGGGCGTATCGTGGCCGGGGAAAATGTATGGCACATCACCAATGTTTAACACACGCAACCACTCACAGATGATCATCACACAACAAAGGGACACCAACAACATGCACGTATTGGGCAGCAAGAAAATCTTCATCGTTGAGGACGACACCATGAACATGGTCGTCTACGGCGCACTGCTACGCAACACCGGGGCCACGGTTATTCAGGATTTGTGGACCACCGACTCGATCAATATGATGTTACGGAAACTGCCCATAGATGTGATCCTGATGGACCTGATGTTGCGCTACGGTAACACCGGCTACGATATTTTCCAGACCATCCAGAAATACCCAGAACTACGCAACATCCCGGTGATTGCGGTGAGTGCCGCCGACCCCGGTATTGAGATTCCAAAAGCGCGTGACATGGGTTTTGCCGGGTTTATCGGCAAGCCGATTAACCCGGTGAAGTTCCCTGAACAAATTTTGTCCTGTGTCCAGGGTGAGCCGGTATGGTACGCCCAAAACGGCTATGCGGAGAGATAAACAATGACCCAACATGCACTTATTATCGACGATAACCCGATGAACCTGGCGGCGTTGGAGCAACTGCTCAAGCGCGAGGGGTTCGCTGTGACTGCCCTCACGAATCCGCGTGATCTTTCAGATGTTCTGGTGGATGATGTGGCCTACGATATTGTGTTTTTGGACTTGGAGTTCCCCAATGCGGACGGGATGCAGGTGATCTCCGAGTTCAAGGCCAACCCGGTGTTCGCGGATGTCCCGATCATTGCCTGTACGGTTCACATCAGCGAACAACAAGAAACTCGTGATGCTGGATTCGATGGCTTTATCGGCAAGCCGCTGAATGTCTCTGAGTTCCCGAACCAGCTTCGGCGCATCATGGCAGGTGAGAGTGTCTGGGAGGCCTCACAGTAAACCAGCCTAGTAGCCAAATAGCGAACGAGTGCGGTTGCCCCAGGTTACGGCCTGGGGCGTTTTGGTGTTGCGTACCCCTTGGAAAACCCGTCCACATTGCTATAGTTGCCGCTGTTGACTTATCTCACCATACAGAAAGCAGACCACACCATGCCATTTCCGAAGGATTTTACCTGGGGGGCCGCCACCGCCAGCTATCAAATCGAGGGCGCAGCAATGGACGCGGGGCGCGGCGAGTGCATTTGGACGCGCTTTTGCCACACCCCTGGCAAGGTCAAGCAGGGCGACACTGGCGATATTGCCTGTGACCACTACCACCTCTATCCGCAAGACATCGACCTTATGCGGCAGATTGGCCTCCAGGCATATCGTTTCTCTATCTCGTGGCCGCGTGTGTTGCCGAGCGGGCGGGGCGAGCGCAACCCCGCCGGGCTGGATTTCTACAATCGGTTGGTGGATAACCTGTTAGAGGCCGGGATCACGCCTTACGCCACGCTCTATCACTGGGACTTGCCGCAGGCGCTCCAGGATGACAGCGACGGCTGGGAGAACCCGGCCATTGTCGAGGCATTTGCCGACTACGCCGCGCTCATGGCGGAGACGCTGGGTGACCGCGTCAAGCACTGGATCACACTTAACGAGCCGTTTGTGGTGGCCTTTGTCGGCAACTACCAGGGCCGCCACGCCCCCGGCAAAACGGACCTGGGGGCCGCTTATCGGGTCGCACATCACCTGATGTTGGCACACGGGGCGGCTGTGCCGCGCATCCGGGCGGCCAGCGCGGGTGCGTCCGTCGGGATTACGCTGGACTACATCGACTCGCAAGCCGCAACGGATGCCGAGGCGGACGTGAACATCGCCCGGCGCTTTGACGGTTTTCAGAACCGCTGGTTCCTGGACCCGGTGTTCAAAGGGGCGTACCCGGCGGACATTGTGGAGACTGTGCGTGGTGTGGATGGGGCGCTAGCGGACATTGACCTGGACGCGGTGAAGGCGGCTGCGGTGCCGATTGACTTCCTGGGCCTCAACTACTACCGCCGCCACATCCGCCGCGACGACAGCTCGCTGTTGGGGGAGCAGGTGCGCGTGCCGGACGCCGAACACACGACGATGGACTGGGAGGTCTACCCAGAAGGCCAGTACAACATGCTCAAGCGTGTCCATGCGGACTACGCGCCTGCCGCACTCTACATCACGGAGAACGGCTGTTCCCTGGATGACCCAGAGCCGAACGCCGACGGGGTGGTAGAGGACCCGCGCCGGGTGGCATACCTGGAGGGGCACTTTGCCGCCGCCGAGCGTGCGCTAGACGAGGGCGTACCGTTGCGGGGCTACTTCGTCTGGAGTTTGATGGATAACTTTGAGTGGGCGGAGGGCTACGCCAAGCGGTTTGGCCTTATCCGCGTGAACTACAAGACGCTAGAGCGCCACTTAAAGCGTAGCGCCCTGTGGTACCGGGATTTCATTGCCGGGGTGTCGTAATGGGGTAAGATTTACCCGGTGCACACACGCCTTGCGTCCCCTGCACCCCCTCGCGTAGAATGCGCGGGATTTCGCAACAGGACGAGGGCAACCCATGACGGCACGACAGGCTTACGGATACACGCTAGTAGGGGTGGTGCTGGTGTCGTTTGCGCTGGGGGCGGCTGGCCTGGACGCCGACGCGCTCCACCATGATGAGGTGTGGTCGCTCATCAACAGCGGCGGGGAGCCGTTCACCGGGCGGACCCTCGCGGGCGTCTGGTCCCAGATTGCCGACAACGACCCCTACCAGGCTCCAGGTTATCCGCTCCTGTTCAACGCCTGGGGCCAGCTTGTCGGCTGGAGCGCCTTCGCCGGGCGCACGCTCTCGCTGTTGATGGGTGTGCTGGCGGTCGCCGTGACCGCTCGCCTTGCAACCGATGCCCTCAACCCCCGTGCGGGGCTGTTGGCCGGGGCGCTGCTCGGTTTTTCCCCCTATTTCGTCCACTTCACCCACGAGATGCGGGCCTTCACCATGGTCATGCTGTGCGGGGCCGCCGCGCTCTGGGGCTACTGGCACCTGACCCACGGCACCCGTCGTACCCGCTGGGCTGGCCCTGTGACCGCTGTCGGCCTCGCCGGGACGCTGTACGCGCACTACTTCGCGTTGCCGTTGCCGTTGGCAATTGGCGTCTATCACCTGTTGCTTGCGCCCAAAAATTGCCGATGGTGGGGCGCGGTGGTCTGGGCGGGGGTGGCGGCGCTGCTGTTCTTGCCCGCCGTCGCCATCGTAACCCGTGGCGCGTCGTTGGCCGCTGCCGACGAGCGCCTGCAACTGCTGGCAATGGGGCCGCTAGACACAACACTTACCCTTCTGCGCTTCTATGGGGCGGGGTTCACGTTGGTTGGCGCGGCCTTGCTGCTCCTTGGCATCTTCGCCGCCGTCACCCGCCGGAACCCCGCCACGGTCTACCCGGTGTTTGTCGCGCTGTTCGCCTCTGCTGTGCTGGTCGCTATGAACGCCGAAATGCGAATCATCATGGCGGGGCGTGAACGCTACTTCGCGACCTTGTGGGCCGCCCTCGTCCTCGCCGGGACAGTCGGCCTTGCTTGGGTTGCTGGACGGTGGCGCGTGGTCGGCGTGACACTGGCAACGGTTCTTGTGATGGGTAACGTGGGGGCTACCCTGTGGGGGAATCTGCTGGGGGACATCGACGGCGCGAACGAACTCCCGTGGCGCGAGATGGGCGCGACGGTCACCGCCGCCCACAGCCCCGACGACGCGCTGGCCTTCCATGCGCCGATGTTCCCCTGGTCTACCAAGGTCGTCCATGACTACTACAAGGCGGATTTGCCAATCCGTGCAGAACTCTTGGCATCCATGCCCCGCGATGAGATCATGCGGGCCTACATCGCCGACTACAATCGGATGTGGCTGGGGCGCGACCTGCGCTTCCCCGCCGAACCGTCGTGGGACACGTTCGGCGATATTCTCGCGGACGATTTTGTGCGCTGTGGGTTGCGCTACGACGCACCGGACCTGCAATTGGAGCTGCTCGCCCGCATTCCGGCTTACTGCGCGGACGGCGGCGGCGTTGGCACGTTTGGGGGGATTACCCTCACCGGGGTGGACCTCTACCCAGACGGCGACAGCGCACGGGTGCAGGCGTCATGGACTTTCGCCGACGGTGTGATTCCGTCGCTGTACTCGGCCAGCTATCGGCTACTGGACGGTGATGGGACCGTTGTCACACGGGCCGACCTCGGCTTCCCACAAGCGCCTGTCGCCCTCGCGGACGTGTCGCTGGCGGCCCCTGTAGGGAACTACGAAGCAGTGGTGATCGTCTACGCCTGGGAGAGCGGGGACGTGCTAGATGAGCTATCGTTGGGGCCAGTCGTGGTAGAATAGGGCTAGTGACGACAGCGAGGTGACAGCACCATGACTGCCAATCCACAAACCGAGCCGCGAAAGATGAGCGAGGCGGAATACCTCGCGCTGGAACCCGAAGCGGGCGTTCGCTACGAGTACATTGACGGCGAAATCTATGCGATGTCCGGGGCGAGTACCAACCACACCGAAATAGCTTCGGGATTGTTCGGTAGCTTGGACAGACGGCTAGACCCCCAAGCGTGCCGAGCCTATAACCCGGACCTACGCGTGAGCTACAATGCGCGACAAAACTACTACTATCCAGATGTGACGGTCATTTGTGGGCCGGCGCATACCATTCCAGAACTCACGTTAATGACGATTACCAATCCGACCCTGATTGTTGGGGTACTGTCCCCCTCTACAGAGCAGGTGGACCGGGGGGTGAAGTGGCGCGACTATCGGGCCATCCCGTCCCTACAGGAATACATACTTGTCGCGCAGGATGAACCGCTCGTTGAACAGTTCGTCCGTCAAACGGGAACACCCAAAGTTCGTTGGTTGTTTGAGGTAACAACGGGCCTGGACAAGGCCATCACGCTACCATCGCTGAATATCACGATTCCAATGGCCGAAATCTACCGTCGCGTGACCTTCGACTAACCCCGCCAACTGACGACCACCACGGACGGCAAAAACGCCAGCACCAGCGCCGTTACCAGCAATCGTCGCCGGTCTGTTTGATCGACCGCGCTCACCGCCAGCCGCAGTGTGTGAACCTCAGAGCCGCCTGCGTTGACCGGGGCGACCAGCACCACCTGCTCTATATTCCCCGCGCTCCTGCTATTGGTGTACGGACACAGCGAAAATTCGCCGCTGTCAACCGTGTTGTGCGGCTCTAGCCCGTGAATGCCCACCCGCACGTAAACGTTCTCCCAGTCCTGCGGTACCCCGACATCCCACGTCACCGGGCGACAGCGATCCAGCACCCGGCCTTCGGGGGCCGTCAACGTGAGCGGCACCTCGTTCACCGTCGCCTGGACCGTCACAGGCAGCCGCAACCCAGCCGCCGCCGCCCCGACCGTCACGACACCCACCACTAGCAACACACCCCACGCCGTCCACGGGTCCAGCGCACGCCGCCCCCAGCGCCACATGACCAGCGCGTTTACCACCACCACGGCCACCAGCACCGGGCCGAGCAGGGTCAGCGGGGCCGTTTGCGAGCCGACTGTCGCCACCAGTACCACCATCGACCCAGCAGCCGTCACGTTATAGGCCAGCAGTGCCCGTGCCCCACTGCCTAATGCTGCGCCCTGTACGGGGGCGGTCGTGCGGAGCGCCGCCAGCGTCCCGGCGACGGCCAGCACCATCACCACCGCCCCCGCGACAATCACCGACATGGGAATCCCCCCATCGGCCAGGGTGAAGGGGAGCGCCAGCAGAGCCGCCCACGATCCGTAGACGACGAACAGCAAGAGCGCCCAGGCACGGACAACAGGCGGACGGGCGGCGAGCAGATCAAACGGGCGACAGAGCATGGCCGTTCCTCTTGGGGTATCCGAACAAAACGCGCCCCATTATGCGGGTGACGGTTGGTTTTGGGTAGATGACGGTTGGTTGCGGCGGGTGCGGCGGGTTCATCGCACACGCACAGTCGTCAACGCCAGCGCATCCCCGCCGCCGACCTGCAATCGCTCGCCCGTCGCCGGGAGATACACCACCACGCCCAGCGCGTACTCGCCTGCTGGGACCGTCCGCGCAATCTCCAGCGTGTACGGGTCCACGACGGGTTCCCCCGGCACCCACAGCGTCGTCGGCAACATCCAGTTAACTGGCTCGGCGTCTACCTGCGCGTAAAGCGGCGTCCCCGTCACCGGGTTGAGCGCCTCGCCCAGCAGATACACGCTCACCTTGTAGCGTTCACTGAGCGGGGTTGCGGCGGTCCAATGTAGCGTTACGTCCAATGTACCACCAGGGCGCACGGTGTCGCGTTCGAGCGTATACCCATCGAGAGTGACGAGGGGGGTGTCGTCCCGCCCGAACGCCGCACCCACGTCAACCAACGGTGCGGTTGGCACCGCGACCTCGCGGGCGGGCTGCCGCACCACCTCTGCCCGCACCGGGCCAAGCGGGTACGCGACACGGTTCACGACGAGTTGCAGCGTGTAACGTCCCGGCTTCAACGTAGATGGGATCGCCAACGACACGGCCTGCGGCGTCGTGCCGTCCGGGGCAACGTTGGGGGGCGGGGTCGTCGCGGAGAGCGCCGTTTCGCCACCCGCGACGAGTTCCAGCACGAACGGCTCCGTGGGCGGCGCGTCCCAGGTCAGGAGGGCACTCACACTATCCCCTAGTGGATAGCGGACCAGCACGCGCTCGGCACCCATCAGGCCGATCTCCGGCGCGGCGTAACGAACATGAGGCACTGCACCCGGGGCCAGTGCGTCAAACGTCGCGGTACGGTTCGGACGCAGCGCGAACAGCGTCAACGTGTGATCGTTGAAGGTCCATGTCTGGTGACGTTCGCTACGATCCTTGAAATACGTGAACACGCGGCCTTCGGGGTCGTTCTCGGCGGCGGATGGTGTGGTAATGAGCCAGATTCCGTCGTAGTCCTCTTTCCACGGCTCCAGCAGGAAGTGCGTGTAGTCCTCTGTGATGGGTTCTGCCTGTGGGACGCGCTCAAAGTCCCCCGCATAGTGGGCCGCCAACGAGGTCCAGGTGCGGTCGTTGTGATAGACCACGCCGTCTACAGCATGGCGGCGCGTTTCCAACATACGGGCGATGCTGTGTAGCTCGTCGCGGCGCACGGCCCCTACCGCAATGTTGGATATCCCCCACGCGGCAATACTCACGGTCAGCACGAGCGCCAACGCCCCCGCCCCCCGTCGCCAACGTCCAAGTGAGACGATTCCCCAGGCCGTCAGCGCGTAGAAGCAGGCCGAGAGCGGCAGCATATAACGGGCTGCCAACGGACGCCCCAGGTCGTGAAATGGCAATGACAGCAGGAACACCACGACAGCAGGTGTCACAATCCCCGCGACCAGCAACACCAGCCAGTCACGCGGACGCTCTAGCCGCCACAGCGCAATAGCCCCGGCGACGAGCACCAGCAGGTACACCCCCACATACGGCAACTGTCCCGCGTCGAAGGTCGGGCGGCCTACGGTCAGTGTCGCGGTGTAGAACTGCGTGAAGAACCCCGGCGGGGTGGCCGCGTCGCTGCTCCAACCGAACATCCGCGCACGGGCGTAGAGCGCCCACGGCACGAACAGTCCAGCGGCAACGATTTGCAGCGCCGCCCACGTCAGCGCGTCGCGCCACTGTTGCGGGGCGGGACGTTCACGCCAGCGCAGGCCCCACACCACCAGGTAGGCGACATTGAGCGCCAACGGCAGCATCACCGTTAGGTAGAAGGTGTAAAGCGACCCCGCCGTCCCGATAACATACCCCCCCCAGGCGCGACGGTTCCGCATGTCGCGCCACAACACGACCGCCGCCCACAGCGCCAACGTAGACAGCGTCGTCGCCAGGATGTGCATCCGGGCAAGCTGCGAGATGTGGACGTTGGCACGGGCGACGGCGAGCAGCAACGCGGCGATCACACCGACCCAGGGGCCGCCTAACGCCGCTCCCAGCCGATAGGTTAAGGCGACCATCAACAGGCCGAGCAAGGCCGAACTGTAACGCAACGCGAACTCGCCCGTACCAGCCACAGCCCGGAACGCGTCGAGGAGCAGGTAATAGAGCGGGGGATGGACATCGCGGGCGGTGGTGTCAAACAGGATGGGCGTTGGAAAGCGGCTGATCCACACGCTGTAGCCCTCGTCCCAGTTGAAGTTTGTGTCCGCCAGCAGCCACACACGCAACCCATAGGCCAGCAGCAAGACTGCGACCAGCGCCCACCAAATGCTCTGCTGTGTTCCCTCGCGTGACATAGCGTTCTCGTTCGTCCGGCAAAACGTGGGCTATTCTGGGGTGGGGGTGGCGGCGTGTCAATGGGAGAGGCGCAGCGGCCCCGGCCATGCCGACCGAGGCCGTTTGGGTCTATCCGCAGACATCACTCGCCAGCAGGTCAAAAGTACCGACGGCGTTTACTGTGTTGTCCCCGGCGATGTAGGTCATGTCGAATGAGCCGGATACAGGCTCACCTGCGGCGGTGGGGGCGGCTTCCAGCGTGATAATCCCAAATACATCCCCATCGTAGGCAGTCCCACCGACTTCCAGACCGGACGAGATGACGCTCTGGTCGCCCTCGACGGTGAACTCTCCGGTGGCAGTCCCCGGTGGAATGGTGAACGTCAGCACATCGGCCCCGGATGTGACGCCGAGCACATGCACGTTCCCCTCACAATTGAAACTGCCGCTTCCGGCGAGCGTTTGGTCCAGCGCCCCAGTGAGCGTTGCGGTGAACAGGCCCGCGCCGCCTTCGCCCAGGTTCAGGTCGTCGCCGGGGGCCTCGCCACCGCCGTCCAGCGTTTCCTGGGTGGGGACGGCGTCTGGTGGCACGGTGGGGGCCAGCGTGGGCAGGGTGCCGGGGTCGGTTGGCGCACAGGCGGCCAACGCCAGTAGCGCGGCAATGATAAATGCAAATCGTGTCATGTGGATTTCCCCTTGGGTGCGTTTGCGTAGGTTGCTGTTGTCAAAGACAATAGAAGCTAACTGAAGATATTGCAACCTGAGCGGAGGCCATGCCATGCACATTCAACTGCACCTGAATGAGCCCCACGACAACTGCATCACCTGGACATTTCACGGCGGGATCGGCGTGGTGGACTACATGCCGTACATGAACGACAGCATCCAACAGGCGATGATAGAGCCAGATGAGGACTGGTACATGCTCTTGCAGATGGGCTGGACGATGCCGTTCCCGGCGCGGTCGTTTGCGATGGTGGCCCGTCCGATTATCGGTGCGCCGCCCAACCTGAAGCGCGTCGTGATGTTGACGAAAAATCCGCTCACAAGGGCGTTGGTGGCGCTGACGTTGGGGCGCGAGCCGCTCCTTGCGGAACGGCTACACATCGTCACGAGCGAGGCCGAGGGATTGGCGCTTATTCGTTAGCCCGCAGGCGCTCCCACGCGCCAAAGGTCGGGTCGCCGAGGCCCGGCTGAATCTTAAACAGGAAGATATTGCCCACGTCAATGTAAAAGTTGGGGTTGCCGCCTACATCCTGGCGCGTGATGGTGTACTGTTGGGCGGGCTGTGTGCCATAGCCAATCACCCCCATCCAGTCACGCCCGGCACGGTCCTCAGTTTCCAGCCACACCCCCTCGAACTCCAATTCTGGCGGGAACAAACCACCAGGGGCCGCCGGGATCACCTGTGTCGGTGAGGTGATGCTGAAGGCGGAGAAGGTGCCGCCGTTGTCACCACCGTACAGCACGTAGACGCGGTTGGCCTGTGGCAGCCAAATCATGTAGCCGTTCTCGAACACCTGCACCCGGCCCACAACATCGTTTGGATCACCATCCGGGCAGTCGTCATTCACGATAATCCCCTGGGCCTCGAAGAACCATTCGCCCCCGCACAGTACGATGACGGGCACCGACTGCGCGACGGATTCCCCGTTGCGGGTGGCCGTCAAACGGTAGACCACCAGATCGGACGCATCCTCGGGGACGAAGAAATCCTGCGACCCACGCGGGGGCAACGTTAAGCTGTTGAGCGTTTCGCCCTGTTGGTCCTGCACCGCTACCGCAACGACATCGGCGTCAGCAGCCCAGGTGAGCGTGATCCGTTGGCCGGGTTCGGCCTCCTGTGGGCTGACGCTCAGTGTGGTAATCACGGCAACCTCAGAGGTAGCGGTGAAAGTGGCAGTGGGGGTAGCGGTGGGGGTGGGCGTGGCCGACGGGGTAAAGGTTAGTGTAGTGGTAGGGGTGACGGATGGAGTGAAGGTTCGGGAGGGTGTGAAGCTGGCGGTGGGCGTGACGGTGTTGGTCGTCGTCGGCGTGGGCGTGTTGGAGGCCGTCGCGGTGGCGGTGGGCGTGGCCGACGGCGGGAAGGTGGGGCTAGGCTCCAACGGCGGCAAGACAGCCAACGTCGGCAGTTCGACAACCTCCTCCGGGCCACAGGCGGCAATGGTTAAGCTCAGTAACAGCAGCAGAACGGTGAGTTTTCTCATGAGGGGTGCCTTTCGTTCGGGGGGTATCCCGGCCAACGCGATGTGCCTCTATTATATGCCGGAGTGCGGCGTGGCCCCAACGGGAACTTTTTCCTAGAGGCACGGCGTATCTGCACTGCAAAGGCCCCGCCGTGACCTAACGCTTTCCCCACGGGTTGTTTGCGGGGGGGGCGGGATGGTCTACAATAAGGCTATACTTGCGACGCAAACAAGCAACCGGAGCAGTAATTATGGCCTATGGGCGGCTTGATGTCTTTTTCCCGGACGGTAACTTCCGTTCGTTCCCGCTGGTAAACCCAACGGAATCTGTCGGGCGTTCCCCTGGCAACACCATCAAGCTCGATGCCGAAACCATCTCGCGCTACCACTTCAGCATCATCAACCAGCGGGACGGGGTAACACTGGCCGACCTGGACAGCCAGAACGGAACCTACGTGGACGGCGTGAAAATCCCGGACGGCGAGAACGTGCCCCTGCGCGGCGGCGAGGAGATCACCCTGGGCGAACTCCGCATCATCTATCACACAATGGATGAGATGCCGACCCAGCCTATGAGCGCCTTAGAGGACACCACCGAGATCATCCAGCGTGACGACGCCCCGTTCTACCTGAGCATCCAGCCGCCGCCGATTGCCATCCCCCCAGGGTCACACGCCTCCGCTGAACTCACGATCATGAACACCAGCGACGAACGCGGCTACTACATCATCACCGTGACGGGCGTCCCGCGCAGTTGGGTGCGCCTGGACCGTCCCCGTGCGCTGTTGGAGCCGCACGAGAGCGGCCAAGTCGTGATAAACGTGCGCCCCGCCCGCCAGCCGGACACCGCCCCCGGTGAGTACACGATTTCCGTCAGTGTCCGGGAGGAGAGCAGCCCGGAGTATATGGCCCAGGCCACCACCCGCGTCCACATTCTGCCGTATGGGGGCTTTGGGGTGGCGCTGGACGCTGACGAGATTGACGCCGGGCAACGCTTTCAACTGCACCTGCACAACCAGGGGAGCGCGGACCTGCCGCTGGTCGTGAGTGGGAGCAACCGCACGGACGCGGTTGAACTTGAGTTTTTGTCCGGGCAAGAGGTCACGGTGGGGCCAGGGCAACGGCATCTGCTCCAGGGATACGCCCGCCCCAAACAGCGCCAGCTTTTCGGGGAGCCGCAAACCTACCCCTTCGACATCGTGGTGCGGTCCCGGCAGGCCAACCAATTTGTTGCTGTTGTCGGTGGTCACGTCACCAGTAACCCGATGATGCCCAAGTGGGCACTGTGGGCCGGGGGCGGCGTGGCGCTCGTGCTGGTGGCGCTGCTTGGCCTGCTCCTGGTAACGCTGGCGACACCTGCCCCCGCGCTCAACAACTTCACCGTGAGCAGCACGCAGGTGGCACGGGGGGCGGCGTTAGAGGTGAACTGGACGGTGGAGAACGTGCGCGAACTCGAACTGCTGGCGGACGACACCCCCATCGCCCAACTGACGCCCGGCACGGGGGCCTATACGCTGGATACCACCTTTCTCTCGCAAAACGCGGTCATTGAACTGCGCGGGGCTAACGGACGCCGCACCGCAGACCCGCTGCAACAGCGGGTGCAGGTCTACGAGCCGATGCAGCGCGTGGTGTTCAACGTCATGCCACCACAACTCGTCCAGCAGGTCACGCAAACGTTGACGATTCAGTGGGAGATCGAAAACGCGACCCGTGTGCAGGTGCTCGGCCTGGAGAACTTCGCGCCGTCTTACGACGGGGCCACAACCTACGACGCATCCGGCAGCCTGGACAACATCACAGGCGTGAGCGCGGGTAACCTGACGATTGAACTGTTTGCTGAGGACGCGCTGGGCAACGTGTTTAACGATTCCGTCGTGCTGGAGAGCATCCCGGCGCAGTGTACGCCCAACATTGACCCCGTCCCGCTGCGAGACGGCCCCGATGCACGTTATCAACAGATCAGCACCATTCAGACAACCCCCTCCATTACGGTGATCGGCCAGGATGAGACGGGCGAGTGGCTGGCGGTGGCCCTAGAGGGCGGGTTGGTTGGCTGGGGCGATGGCAACCAGTTCACCTGTGCCAACACCTTCGACCCGTCGCGCCTGCGCGTGATAACGGACGTGCCGCCCTTGCCTGCCACGCCCACCGTCACCGTCCCGCCCTCACCGACAATTATCCCGACGGTGACGCCGACATCCCCCCCGCCGACGCCCCGCCCCCCGGTGACGCCCGGCGGTGTGGTTATCCCGCCGGATGAACAACAAAGTCAACGAACCGCACCGACGCCCACTGCTGCCGGGTAGCATCCCTACCTATTTATGAGGGAAGCGGGTAGACTATGGGCCGCTTTGTACCCGTAACACTCAACAGGACACCTTCATGACCGACATCACCGCGTCAACCGGGACCATTGGGCCAGACGATCCGATTGACATCGTCATCCCCGTTTTTAACGAGGGGAACAACATCCGCCGGGTGCTCGACGCACTCCATGCGGGCACCGGCCACCCCTTTCGCGTCTTGATTTGCTACGACTTTGACGAGGACACCACCCTGGCCGCCCTGCAAGCCTACGAAACCCCGGTGGAGATCCGCTACGTTAAGAACCCCGCACGCGGGCCGCACGCGGCGGTCCGGGCAGGGTTCGACGCCAGCACCGCCCCGGCGGTGTTGGTGTTCCCGGCGGACGACGACTATAACCCGCCTATGATCCGCAATATGATTGCACTCATGAACGCTGGTTGCGACATCGCCTGTGCCAGTCGTTTTGTACCCGGCGGCACAATGGAGGGCGCACCGTGGCTGAAGAACACATTGGTACGGTCGTCCGCATGGGCGCTGCACTACATCGCCCGTGTCCCCACCCGCGACCCATCCAACGGCCTGCGCCTGTTTAGCCGCCGGGTGCTAGATGAGATCGTGATTGAGTCGGAGATTGGTTTCTCCTACAGCATCGAGCTGCTGGTCAAAACACAGCGGCTCGGTTGGCGTATCTGCGACACAGCGGCGGAGTGGTACGAGCGCAGGGCAGACGAGGGCCAGTCGAACTTCAAGGTGCTGAAGTGGCTCCCCGCCTACCTCAAGTGGTTTTTATATGCCTTCGCAACGACCTACCTGCGTCGCCCGGCAAGTACGGTCCCGCGTCGGCGGACGTAGGGACGATTTTACCCAGTATATGCAATCCGGTAGATCGCGTTGTTGGTGTCGTCGGAGACGAGCAACGCGCCATCTGGCATCACCTGTACGTCCACCGGGCGGCCCCACGCCTGCCCGGTCGTCTCGTTGAGCCAGCCCTCCGCGAACGGCACATAATCGCGCACCGTGCCGTCACCGGCCAACCGCGCCATCATCACACGATAGCCAATCGGCACGGTGCGGTTCCAGCTACCGCGCTCCGCGATGAATATCTGGCCCTGGTATTCCTCCGGGAAGGCGTCCGCTGTGTAGAAGCGCATCCCCAGTGCCGCGCCGTGGGGCGTCAGCTTAGCGGCTGGCCCCTCAAACTCGTCACAGCTACGCCGTGCGCCGAAGTCCGGGTCCGGGATGTCCCCCGCATGGCAGTAGGGGAAGCCGAAGTGCAACCCCGGCTCCGGCGCGACGTGCAGCGTGTCTGGCGGGAGGTCGTCGCCCATCCAGTCGCGTCCATTGTTGGTGAACCACAGGTCACCCGTCTGTGGATGCCAGTCGAACCCGACACTGTTGCGGACGCCCGTTGCGTAGATCTCCCACTCGGAGCCGTCCGGGTTCATCCGCGTGATCGTCCCGAACATGTCCTCCAACTCACAGACGTTGCACGGCACCCCGACTGCGATATACAGCTTGCCGTCTGGCCCACCCGCCATGTAGCGCCAACCGTGGTGGGCATCCTCCGGCAGTGCGTCCGTCACCAGCACCGCTTCCGGGCTGTGGCGGAAGGTCTCGGCGATGTTGTCAAAGCGGGTCACCTGCCCGATCTCCGCGACGTACAGGTCACCGTCGATCACGTCAATCCCATTCGGGCTACGCAGCCCACTCGCCACGGTGATGATCTCGGAGGCGGTGTCGCCCTCGTCCGCGTTCGGGATGGCGTAGACCACGCCCGCCTGCCGCGTGCTGACGTAGAGTGTGCCGTCGCTCTCGTCCAGCACCAGCGACCGCGCCCCGGTGATGTCCCCGGCGTAGGTGTTGATGGTGAAGCCCTCCGGCAGTACGATGTCGTCTAACGTGCCGCTGCCCTCGGCAAAGGCGATGCTGATGGGCGCATTCTGCCAGGCCAGCCACAGCCCGCCCCCGGCCAACAGCACGGTGACGAGCGTTCCAATAGCAACGTAGCGCAGCCACGGGCGGCGCTTCGGTTGAGTGTTCTCAGTCATAGGTGATTTTGGGTTTCCATTGCAGCCAACAAACATACCCATTGTAGAGCGTTCGGGGGCGGTTGCGGGGGATATTGAGGAACGTTTAACGGGGCGCGAGATAGCCGTCTACCACCACCGCCAGGTGACGGCGCAGCACCAGCCGTTCCCCCGGCGTGTAGGTGGCCGACCACAGCGGATCAGATGGCGGCACGTTGTCGTCTTTGTAGTAGGTTTTGTAGCCCTTGCGGATCAACTTGTGATAGCTCTCCGGGTTATACGTCGCGGCGCTGTAGGTGAGCCGCTTTGTCCCGACGACCAGCCGCCCGCCCGCAACCGCCCACACGCCAAACAGCGTCAACGTCTTGTACCCGTGGAAACCCGGCGCTTTATGCCACAGCACCACGCCCACTGCATCCCCCCGCCGGACCACCCCCGGCCCGTAGAACGTGGTGCCCTGCGGCGCACGGTCACGGGCGTTCTCTAAAACGCCCCACGTATCCAAGCCGTCTAGCACCGCCGCCAGTTCTGCCTGGGCCGGGGCGACCTCCCGCTGCCGGACCATCGTCTGCACCTGGCGCAACAGCGCAGCGCGTTTTTCAGCTTTCGTCGCCATCCCGCTCCACCTCAATAATCGCCTCGGCTGGCGTCAGGCCGCCGTACATCACCCGCATCAACCCCGACAGATAGTGGTTCACCGTCACGAACACCGCATGGACCATCGTTTGCACCAGATGCGGATCGAGTTCGACGCCTTCAAAGTCCAGGCTCGTTTTGAAGCGAATCTCGCCGTCGCTGTAGTCTAGCTCAAAGTTGCCGATTCGCAGACCGTAGTTCGCCCGTGTGATGAACTCCACCACTGCCGGGCGCACATCCGGCGACGCCTTAACCGGCACCACCGCGTAAAACATGAATTGTTCCAGGTCCGGGCGGACGACAGCAAAGCAGTTAAACTGGGCGCTACGACCGGTGAAGCTAACGTGATACATGTACTTATCCCCCATGCGCCGGGGACTGAGGCCATCCTCCTCTAAAAAACGCCATACGGTTTCAAAGGCACGGAGGCCGTTTTCTGGCAGTTGTGGGGAGAAGTTTTCTTCGGATGGATTGGGGGTGTCACTCATGGGGGCCGTCCGTTGTTACTGGCTGGTTTGGAGTCTCCATTATCGCACTATCGCCGCCGGAGCGCGAACAGCGTTGCCGGTGCGTGTGGACCTGTAGAATTTGCCCTCAGCTAACCTTAATGAATCCCGAAAAAGTCTCGTTTGCAAATCGTTGTGCTGTGTGTTACATTTCACGCATTGACGGCTAAACAAAGGAGGTGGTCCAGCTTATGCTAGGTCTTTTAGGGGGTTCCCCCAGCTGAGAAATCAGCACACCTTCTGTAGTTTGGAGCGTGTGTTGATCCCCCACTGAGGGGCCTCTCACGACCCAATATAGGGCGGCTACCTTTGCGGGTAGCCGTCCGCAGTTTAAACACCTACGGCCCCACCACTTGCGCCGCTTCCTCTAAGGTGTCCAGAAAGGCGTAGTACTGCGCCAAATCCTTGTGATAGCGCGTGATGTTCCGCACCAACTCCACCACCACTGGATGACACCCCACCCACAACACCATGCCTACCTTGCCTGGGTAGGACTGTCCCGTCCGCAGTAGGTGCGTATAGTAGCCCTTTGGCAACGTCCCCCGGCTTTCGAAGTGATAGACCAAGTCTACAAACTCGGCTGGATGCTCACGTACCATCGCAAAGGCGGTTTCGTGCGCTAGGTAAAAGTCGTCCCACGTCCAACCCCGCCTGAACGTCAGGCACAGAGCATACTGGTCCGCATCTAGCCAATCGACCGTGATATTCGTCATAACTCCAACCATAAACATGTTGTCAGCTCCACTCGATAATCATTACAAATTATAACAGAGTTAGCCTTTTTATGTCATTAACGATTAATGGACGTTTGGGTAGTGCTGTGTGGAAACCCCTAGTGATGCGCAACACTGTTGGCACCACGCATACGTCACCTGTGGAAAGCCTGCGCCCAATTACACCCCGCTGAACGCGTTGAACCCCCCGTCTACCGGGACGACGACCCCGGTCACGAACCGCGCCGCGTCGCTCATCAGCCAGATGACCGCCCCCAACAGATCATCAGGATCACCAAAGCGGCCCATCGGCGTATGGGCGATAATCTGCTGGCCGCGTGAGGTGAGGTTATCGTCCGCATCCAACAACAGATAACGATTCTGCTCTCCCAGGAAGAACCCCGGCGCAATCGCATTCACGCGCAGGCCCGGCCCGTGTGCCGTCGCCAGGTACACCGCCAACCATGCGGTGAAGTTGTTCAACCCAGCTTTGGCCGCCGCATACGCCATCACCCGTGTGAGTGGCTGATACGACGCCATCGACGAGATGTTGAGCACGGCCCCGCTATTGTTCGCGGCAAGGTGTGCCCCGAACACCTGCGACGGCAACACCGCCCCCAACAAATTGAGGTCAAACACCCAGCGCAGCGCCTCCTCCGGCAAGTCAAAAAACGACCGTTCGCCGGGAACTGCCGTGGCTTCTGCCCGATTGCCGCCCGCCCCGTTGACCAGCCCGTCAATCCGCCCGTAGTGGTTGCTCACCGCCGTCGCTGCTGTCTCCAGCGCGGCCCTGTCCAGCACATCGGCGGATAGCCCTAGCGCGTCCGCCCCTAGTTCGGACGCCAACGCCGCCGATTTTTCCCCGTTCCGGGCGACCACGACGACGGACGCCCCCGCCTCCGCCAGTCCGCGACAGATTGCGCTGCCAAGCACACCCGTCCCGCCCGTCACTACGATTACCTTGCCGTCCAACCGAAAATCGACCATCACCGCTGTCCCCTGTGTTGTGTCCGTCATGCGGCAACCGTACCGCATTCGTGGAGGGTGTGCCAGCGATTTAGAGAAACACCCGAAACGCCGCCGGCCCCCCCGCTACATGGGCCGCCTTCGCGTCCGCGTCGGTAAAATCATCCGTGTCCAGCGTGCTCCCAAATTCATCTGGCCGATGCCGCAGCACCATGGCTAAAAACTCGGACATGCTGTGGCGATACACGCTAGGATTTTCGCGCGAGTTGGAGGTGGTTTCGAGGTTTGTCGGGCCATGCTCGACCTAACGCTTGATCTTCCGCCTCAGCTTACGGACACTAGCACGAGGTCCCACGCGCTTTGAAGCGTGTCCCAGTCGGCACCTGGCCCTGCAAAGTAGGCCGTTAGCGTTGCGTCTGCGAGTGCAATCGTGGTGGTTTCCGTGCGGAGTGGCAAGTCCGTTTCAGGGCGAGGCGGGGTGTCGTCTAGCGGCCCGGTGGTCAGTTGAATGAGCGCTGTGTCATCCGGCGCAACAAAGATCACCCCCGGCGGTGCGTCTGCGCCCGATGAGATCACCCGCCAACCGGGGGGGCGTGCAACGGTGAAGGCAATATTCGTGTAGGTTTCCGCCGTGACAGTGAAGGATGGGCCAGGGGTAGCGTCCAGTTGTGGCGGCGTCCGGGCGGGGACACAGGCTGCCAGCACAAGCAATACCATGAAGTATAGGGGGTAGGGGCGCTCTGGCGAAACGCCCACCCATCGCAGACAGCCCAGGCTAGACCCCCACAGACGACGATTCGTCATCTGCAATCGTCTGGGTAACGCGCCGCACCAAATCATCCGATGGGATCGGCTTGCGGAGCACCTGTGTCGCACCTGCCCGGCGGGCTTGTTGGGCCACGCGTGCCTCGTGGACGCTGGAAACCACAATCAGCGGGGTCTGCTTGTTCTCCTGTATGGCACGGTGGCGCATCAGCCGCAACACATCCATCCCGTCGGAGCCGTGGTCATTCGCATGGAAGAACAGGTCCATCACCACAGCAGACGGCTTATCCTCCGCGAAGATCGCCGCCGCCTCGGTGGGGTCAGCCGTCGTGATAACACGATACCCATTTTCAACCAACACCGCCTGGTAAATACGTCGTGTGTCGGGGTCGGTATCCAACACAAGCACCTGCTTCCCCTTACCCTGGTACGCTGGAGCTGTATCCACCTCGCGCAAGTCATCTGGGGAGGCAAGTTTGTTCGGTGGGACCACCGCAAAGTGGACGCGGGTCCGCAGATGGCCGAACTGCAATTCATCGTTGTGTTCCAGCGGGACATCCTGCTGCGGCATCAGCCGCAACCCGTTAATAAAGGTGCCGTTGGTGCTGTTCAAATCACGAATCGACAGGAACTTCTTCCGTGCCAGGATAATCGCATGACGGCGCGAGACGCCAGCCTCCAGCCCACCGTAGACTGACAGGTCTATGTCCGAGGCACCCGGCCCGCTCCCACGGCCAATCGTAGTGGCGTCCACCACCTCCGTTCGCACGACTGCATTCTCATCCTCAATCTTCAACTCAATCACCCACGGGATCGACTCACCATCGTCTGGGTCATCCATATGAAAGGGGACGACACGCTCACCAATGTTTAGAAACTCCGCCCCAAACGGTGGTAGCTTCTGCGTTCCCTTGGGCGTCACGTCGTCATTGCTCATGCCGACCTCCAACTGTGTTTTCAGAATTCTTGCCTATTCACATACCAAAACACGACAGTTTTCAAACAATCGTAACCTAAGTTGGCAATTCTGGACAAGATTTTTTACGAATTTTAGCAACAGAGTCAAGGCGTATGCAAGCCACTTGGTTGCAGCTCACAGCCTTTTTAAGTGAAGGCTTAAGCCTGTCATATTATAGCGGCGTTTGCCTTTTGCTGCACGCCCAGATGTACGTTACAATTTCACAGATGTGGCTGAACCTTCGGCTGCATCTATATAAACAATCCAAACACTTTTGTGGAGCGACGAAAACTATGACAAATCGTTTATTTATCTTTTTGACGCTGTTGGCGCTGGCCGTAGCCCCCTTGGGCGTGTTGGCCCAGGACGACATGGACGAGGTCATCATGGCCGCCTCGACCGAGTGCGCTGCCCCGGAGAACCTGCCAGAAACCGTGATGGTTGGCGCGATCTTCGGCCTTTCAGGGCCGATCAGCATCTACGGTGGCCCCCAGCAGAATAGTATCGCGCTGGCAGTCGAGCAGATCAACGCCAGCGCCTACCTAGGTGAAGGCACCACATTGGAGGTTATCTTCGAGGACAGCGAGGGCGCGGCTGAGGGTGCCATCAACGCCATGACTAAGCTAGTTGAGCAAGACGAAGTCGCGGCTGTGATTGGGCCGACGCTCTCTACAGAGGCCTTCGCTGCGGACCCCATCGCCCAGGAAAACGGCGTCCCCGTGATGGGCGTGAGCAACACCGCCTCCGGCATCACCGACATGGGTGAGTTCGTGTTCCGCAACAGCCTGCCGGAATCCTCCGTGATCCCCGGTACTATCTCCCAGGCAACAGAGCTGCTGGGGCTGGCGCAGGTCGGCGTGCTTTACGGTGACGACGACGACTTCACCCTCAGCGGCTATGATGTGTTTGTCGAGGCGCTAGACGAGAACGAGGTCGAAATCCTGGGTGAGGAAACCTTTGCTCGTGGTGACACAGACTTCAACGCCCAGCTTACCAACCTGATTGGTGAGGAACCGGACGCGCTGGTCGTGAGTGCGCTGGCAGCCGAGGCCGGGATCATCATCTCCCAGGCACGTCAGCTTGGCTTCGACGGGCCAATCATCGGCGGCAACGGCTTGAACTCCCCGGCTATCGTGGAGCAGGCTGGCGAGGCGGCTGAGGGTGTGATCGTGGGTGCAGCCTGGAACGTCAACGCCAGCGATGACCTGTCCCTGGCCTTCATCGAGGCATACGAGGCGGCTTACGCGGCATCCCCAGACCAGTTCAGCGCCCAGGCCTACACGGGTGCATGGTTAATAGCAACTGCGATCCGCTGTGCAGACAGCGCCGACAGCACGGCGATCCGTGACGCGCTGGCCGCCATTGAGGACTTCAACAGCCCGCTGGGTGCGTTCAGCTTCGACGAGGACCGCAACCCGGTTCACGACCCGGTCTTGCAGATCATCGAAGAGGGCGCTTTCGTGGTGTTCACGGGCTAGTTAAGCCGTAGCATATCCTCACCCGCTGTCAAAAAGTCCCCTCTACCATAGTGGAGAGGGCATTTAGGGGGTGAGGTTTCTTTTAACCCATTACGAATAAATAGATTCCGCTTATGTCATCATCCCCCATCAACGAGGGCGACCTGCTGTGGCAACCGTCGCCGGACGCAGTCGAAAACACAAATATCACCCACTATATCCGCTGGCTGGCCGTTCACCGTGACCTGCACCTTGCCAGCTACGACGCGCTGTGGCGCTGGTCCGTGACGGAGATCGGCGCGTTCTGGGATAGCCTGCGTGCGTACTTTGACCTGCCATTTACCACCCTCGCGACAACGCCGTTGGCGTCTGCCGAGATGCCGGGCGCGGACTGGTTCCCCGGCGCAACGCTCAACTATGCCGAGTGCCTGCTGGCGAAGCTCAAGACGGATGCGCCGCCTGTCCTCTACAAAGACGAGCGATCCGACCTGGCGGCGCTCTCCCGCGACGAGATTCAGGAACAGGTGCGGCAACTGGCAGCCGTTCTACGCGGGATGGGCGTGGAGCGCGGGGACCGGGTGGTCGCGTATCTGCCGAACATCCCAGAGGCGCTGGTTGCGCTACTGGCGGTGAGCAGCATCGGTGCAATCTGGTCGTCGTGTGCCCCAGACTTCGGCGCACAGTCTGTCCTGGACCGTTTCACGCAGATCGAGCCAAAAGTGTTGGTCGCCGTAGACGGCTACAGCTACGGCGGCAAGACCTATCCACGCACGGATGTTGTCGAACACCTACAGAGCGCCCTCCCGACACTAGAAAGGACGATTCTCGTTTCCCGGCTGGACGCGGACACGTCCATGCTGACAAACACCGTCCCCTGGACGGACGCCCTCGCCGCCGCAGACGACACATCGCTGGTGTTCGAGGCCGTTCCGTTCGACCATCCGCTGTGGGTGCTGTACTCGTCTGGCACAACGGGCAAGCCCAAGCCGATTGTCCACGGTCACGGCGGGATTGTGCTGGAACACATCAAAGCCACGACTTTTCACAACGACCTCAAGCCACACGACCACTTCTTCTGGTACAGCAGTACCGGTTGGATGATGTGGAACTATACAATTGGCGCATTGTTCAGCGGGTGCAGCGCCGTCCTCTACGACGGCTCCCCTGCCTACCCAGACATGAACGTGCTGTGGCAACTGTCACAGGACGCGGGGATTACCTACTTCGGCACGTCGGCGGCGTTTGTCAGCGCGTGTATGAAGGCGGGAATTCACCCCAACCAGCACTACGACCTGAGCGCGATTCGGGCTGTCGGTTCGACGGGATCACCGCTCACGACAGACGGTTTCGTCTGGGTCTACGCCAACGTCAACGGGGGACTGGCGCTGGAATCGCTATCGGGCGGGACGGACCTGTGTACGGCATTCGTCGGTGGGGCGCGAACCAAGCCGATCTACGCCGGGGAGCTTCAGGGGGCATCGCTGGGCGCGGCGTTAGACGCCTACGACGAGGCCGGGGGGTCGCTGCGGGACGCTGTCGGTGAGATGGTCCTCACACAGCCGATGCCATCCATGCCGATTCACTTCTGGAACGACCCCGACATGACGCGCTACAAGGCCAGCTACTTTGAGATGTATCCCGGTGTGTGGCGGCACGGCGACTGGATCAAGATCAACACACGCGGCGGCGTGGTGATCTATGGCCGCTCGGACTCAACGATTAACCGCCAGGGGATCCGCATGGGGACCAGTGAAATTTATCAGGCGGTGGAGGCGTTGCCGGAAATCCGTGACAGCCTCGTGATTGACCTAGAGTTGCTGGGCCGTGAGAGCTATATGCCTTTGTTCGTGGTGTTGCGTGACGGCGCGACGTTAGACGACGACCTGATTGAGCGTATCCGGGCGACATTACGCGAGAACGTGTCGCCGCGCCATGTCCCGAACGAGGTGTTCACGATTGACGCCGTGCCGTATACGCTCAGTGGCAAGAAGATGGAAGTGCCCGTCCGTAAGATTCTGCTGGGCTACGACAGCGGTGCATCGCTCAACCGGGGCGCGATGCGGAATCCCGACGCGATAGACTACTTCATCGCGTTTGCGGAGAGGTTGAACACGGAGGGGAACTAGAACAGCAGACAGGGCTTGCTCTCGTCCTTACTCATCATCGCCGTGTTGCTCCCGCCGACGTTGCAGTAACTTGGAACTCATGGACGAGCTACCCGTGTTTGCATTGTTCCCACCGCCCACGCGCCGGCTTTCCTTCTGCTCACCCTCGGCTTTCTCCGGGGGTTTCGCCCCGGACTGCCGCGCTTTGATGTTGCCGAAGCCCATCTGCCCGGCGCTGGTGGTCGTCGGCTGGGGGACCTCGGACGGCGCAGCGCCCGTTGTTCCGCCCTCTCCCCGGCGGCTGCGTAGATCGCTAATCGTGCGGCCTGGGGTCGGTGCGCCGCCCGCCCCGGCTAGTCCCTCACGCGCCCGGTCACGCGCTGTCAAAAGCGACGCCATGCGTTCCTGGGTGGCCTCGGTAGCGGTCCCCGTTGCCCCCGTGACCCACGCCCACAGCCGCGCCCAGTCCCACCGCGTGATAATCAGACGACGGATGGCGATGTCTAGCGGAAGTAGCAGCAAGGCCAACAACACCAACTGGGCGCTGATGGGCGTCTGCGCGACGTTGCCGCGCTGCGTCCGCTCAAAGATGGTCGCGACGTTGCCGTCGATTTCCAGTTCGCGGCCATCCGTCAGCGCGGCGACTGCCCCCAGCACCCCCGCCTCTGCCGGACGCACGCGCAAATCGTACTCCGGCGAGTAACTCATCACCCAGCCGCTTGTCTGGTTGACGGCCACGTCCCCGCCACTGCCTGCAATCCGCAGGATATACGCGCCCTCATCCCCCGGCGTGAACGGTGCCTCATAGCGCCCTGGCGCAACCTGTTGAAGCGTCACGCGCTGGCTCTCCAGGTTGGGGTCCACCAGCGACATTTCCAGGCCCAGCCCGTTGAGGAACGTGCCGTCGGCGTCACGCGCATCCACGACGATACGGGCCTCCTCACCGTCCATCACCACCCGCGACTCGATGTTGCTTTCGGCAGTCTCGGTGATGGTCCACTGCACGGCCTGCGACCAGAAGCGTGAGAAGTTGTCCCAGTCTACCCAGGCGGCCCCCCAACGCGCCGTTGCGTCGGACGTGAATGCCACGCTCCGGCCCAGGCCGTACTGCCACTGCGCCAGAATCGGATCGTTGAACTCGCCGCCGCGCATAACCACAGAGGCGGTTTGCTTGGGCGTCGTCGCGACGTAGCCTTGAAGCGGCGGCACGGACGTAATCCCATTCAGAATCGGGGAGTTGCCGCCGCCCGACGGGAAAAATTGTTCCTCGAAGATGTAGCTGCGGGTTGCCAGTACCGTCTCTTGCGTGAAGATCGTCGGAATCTGGCTCACGTTGTCGATCAGGTAGAAGTTACCGCCGCCAATTTCCGCCATGTCGTCCAAAAATCCGGCGGCCCCCGCGCCAATTGCGATTACGGAGGTCGTCACGTCCGCCTGGGCGTTGATGTCACCCGTCAGCTCGAGCAAGCCCTGCGGCGACGCGCCGCCGTCCGTCAGCAGGATGATGTGCTTGCGCGTCGCGGGGTTCTGCAACAGTTCCCCCGCGACGAGGTTCATCCCCGCCAGGATGTCCGTGCCGCCGCCAGGACGCAACGTAGCAACCAACGACTGCAACGCCCGGCGGTCCAACACAGGCTGCACCCGGGCGATCCAACTGCCGTTGGTGTCGAAGTTGGCGACCCCGGCGTTGTCCGTCGGTTGTAGGAAGTTGATCGAGCGGATAATCGCCTCTTTCGCCAGTTCGATGTTCTGCACGCCGGACGGCCCGACCGCCGCCATACTGCCGGATGTGTCGATAATGTAGGCGACCGTCAACTGCGGCAGGCGTTGCTGGTCCCGGATGCGGGTTTCGACGGGGAGCGCGTCCTCAATCGGCGTCTCGAAGTAACCACCGGGGCCGTAGCTCTCCGGCCCGCCAATGAACACCAGTCCGCCGCCCAGATCGCTCACGTAGGCGTCAACCGCCGCCATCCGAGCCGGGGACAGGTTCCGGGCGGCGATGTTCGCCATCACAATGCTGTCGTAGTCCGCCAACGCCGCGATGCCAATCGGGAGTTCACTGGGCGCACGCACATCCACCTGTAACCCGGCCTCCTCCAGCGCCCGCACCACATGCACGATCTCGTTGGCATCCGTCGCCATGACCAGCACGCGGGGCGGCCCCACCACCCGGCTAAAGGCGCTCAGTTGGTTGTTCTGGGTATAGCCGTCCTCGCCCTCCGGGCTGACGATGACCTGAAAATCTTTGAAGCCGCTCTCCCCCGCTTCTAGCGATAGCCCGTAACGGTTCTCCCCTGCTTCGAGGTTCACTGTCTCCTGGTAGATGACCGTACCACTGTCTAAAACTGTGATCTGTGCCGGGGTGTCGGCCTCGGCGTCCACACTCAACGACAGGTCGAACTGTTGCCCCGCGCTCACGGTAGACGGCACATCCACGTCCGTAACCTGCACCTCCGGCGCACGCTGCGGGTTGAACAGTACATAGTCGATCTGCACATTGGCGGCGGCGGCCAAACCTGCTGCGGCCTCGGTGTCGCCTACGGTGGGACGGCCATCACTCAGCACGACCATACGCCGCGCCGCGTCCGTAGGGAACAGCGCCAGCCCCAGCCGGATTGCCTCGGCGAGGTCTGTGTTAGAGGTGGCCGGCGCGGAGCGCACATCGCCCAACTCGGTGAGGGCGCTAACCTGCCGTTCAACAACGGCGTTGGCCCCAAACAGCACGATCCCCGCGCTGTCGTTGTTGCCCATCTCCGCCAGCGCATCGCGCACATAACCGACCTGCGCGTCGCGGGTGTCCGGGTCGATACTGTCGCTGGCGTCCACCAGGAACACCACCGCCAATTGGTCCGCCGAGCGCACGACCTGCGCCCCGCTGATCGCCAGGATCAGCAAAGACAGGATCAACAGCCGCAACACGAGGCTGGTCAGGTCGCGGGTACGGCGGTAGCTGAGGCGCGGATAGCCAATGTAGGCGGCGACGGGGAGCAACAACAGCAGGAACAGGGCGATAGGAAAGGTAAATGTCATCGCGGGAAGCACCTTACGGGCCATTTGCAGGGTTTAGCTTCTTCGTATTGTACAGGTTTTCCGCCGTGGATGGGACACTCGATAGGTAATGCTCAGGTGATGCCCCCTTCCAACACACTTATCATGCCGAGGCCAGCACCTCCGGCGGGTGGTACGTCCGCCAGCCCTTACCGCCGAGTTGCTGGTAGGTGCGCTACTGGGGGTCGTTCGCTGGTGAATGCAGACGGACTTCAAGGCCACGCCAGAGCAAATGGCCTATCGTTTTAGCCAGATTGTCGCGCCGGGGGTGTTGGGTGCGCTCGGATTTGTAGAGTGTTGGCCTGAATCACAAAGCGATACCGGGTGGAGGTATCGCTCTGCGGATGGATGGAGGGAGCTTCCATGAGACTCACGATTGCGGTGTTCCTTCCCCCTTGTGAGGTCGTCACGTCCGCGCTCGTTTAAGTTGTCCTAAGTATGCTTTTTTCTAACGCTCATGTGTAGTGACATAAATCATACAGGGGCGTGGTGATGTAATACATTTTGGTGGACGTATGTCACGGGTGACAAACCGCCGCCTAAATTTCACAATCGGCGTGACCAACGATGCCACCTAACTGCGGTCGCTCATGGACCAAATTCGTGTGGTGAGGTTTACCGAGTTTGG
>CAYWZS010000002.1:0-8399 GCA_964462905.1 uncultured Anaerolineaceae bacterium | reverse complement strand
CCTAACTGCGGTCGCTCATGGACCAAATTCGTGTGGTGAGGTTTACCGAGTTTGGCGCGTCCTCGTTGGATATTCTCGTGCGCTGCAACATCAACACCCTGGCCTGGGACGTGTGGAAGGCTGGCCGCAGAACACCCCAGCGCCCCCGGACAACCGCCAAGCGGCGCAACACCCCGGCGAACCGCGTGCGGCGGCACCCGTCGGCGGTCATTCGCACCAGGACGAAACCGAGGACAGCCCGACAGACGGCGTTTAACGCAGGTACAGCCGTTGGTTCTGCACCTCGTCCATCGCGTCGATGGTGTCCTGTAGCCCGGAGACTTCGTCCTGAATTTCCAGGCGCAGGCGCTGGGCACGGGCGCTGTCCACATCTTTCGTCCCAAGTAGCGACATCTGCGCGTAGATCGTCCCCAGCGACGACAACGTACTCTCTAGCTGGATTTCCGCCCGTTTCACACTGTTGACGGTCGCCTCCAGGTTGGTGAGTTGCTGCTCAAGCTGGCGCAGCTTGTTCTCCAGGTCCGCCCGCACCTGCGGGTCTTTCTCCATCTCAATGCGCCGCCGTGTGGATTCGATCTGCGACGGCACCTGACGGCGGTCACGGTCCACCAAGTCATTACCCTCGAAGCCGTCAATGTGCAGCGCAAGGTCATACATATGTGCAATCCAGTCGTCAATATCGTCGACAGTCTGGTTGAGGCTCATTCGCATCGCGCCCTTGTGCTGCTTCACGAGTTGCAACATGTTGTTGCGGTACTCCATCGCGCTTTTCATCCGCTGGCGAGACACACGGCTCTTGATGCGGTTGAGGTCATATTTCCGCTCGAACTCCCGCGCCACGGCCTCACGGGTGGCTTCTGGGTCGGAAAGCGACGACAGCACCCAGGCGGCCTCCGCCACTGCCCCGCCTACCAGCCAAAACCACGGCTGCCAACCGGGAAAGACGGCGGTATCCCCTGCTAACAGAAACAACCCAGCCGTGATGCCCAACGTCACCGCGCTCTGCCAACTCAGTACCGCGTTTCGTAACACGGCTCCCATTGCACGTTGTCGTATCTCTTTACTAAAATCGTCCGACATTTGGGTCTACTTGTCCTTGCTGCTTGCCTGTCTTTAGCAACCGTATGATAGGTTCAGATGAACGGGAATAGCAACTGTCCACAAAAACAGAGGGGCGCAAACCTGTTGCGCCCCCAGTCGTGTCACCTGCGGCCCGTTGGGATGGCCTACTCGCCCTGCCCACCCAGCAGGCGGCGGCGGCGCTCCTCCAACTGAGACTCGATCTCCCCACCCTCAACGGCGTTGTCGATCTCGTCGGACATCGACATGGTCGCCATCTCCAGGCGGGCGTCCTCCTGGTCGATGCGGGCGCGAATCTGCTCGGCGATACGGTTCACATCGCTGTCGCCCATCTTCGTGATGTCGTCCAGGCTCTTGACCGTCTTGAGCGTCTGCTTCTTGGCCTCGGCCAGTTCCATCAGGGCGCGGACCTGCTCACGCTCCTGCTTGACGGAGGTCAGCTTGGCCTCCAGCTTCAGGCGCATATTGAGCATCTGCTGGTACTGCGCTTCCTGGGTCTGCCACTGCTCGTAGTACTCCTGTGCAAGCTGTTGCTTGGTGTTGAGTTCCGCCTGGGCAGCGGCGGCGAGGTCGTTTTTGCCCTTGATGATAAGCGTGTCGATGTCGCGGTCCAGCTTCTCCGCCTGGCCTGCGAACTCCTCGTACTTGCGCTTCAACGTGCGGACAGTCCCGCCGACAGTCGCGGCGCTATCCTCTAGCGCCTCCAGGTTGCGCTCCACCTGGCGAATGTACTCGTCCATCACCTTCACGGAGTTGGACTCCAGCGCACGGTCTACAAGGCCATGCAGGTTGGCGCTGATGAGCGTATTCAGCTTATCGAAAAAAGAAGGCTGTGCCATAAAAATCCCCTTCAGATTATCACTGATGAGCAGTCTAAACACCTATAACGTGCATTTTATCACGAAAGTTTCAAGCATGCTTTCCGTTCGCCCCAGAATTGGGGGGTGTCAGCGGGATTGAGAGCTTGAATGTACTGCCAACACCCGGCTCACTCTCCACGTCTACACGGCCCCCGTGTAGGTCTGCAACCCCCTGAACAATGGTCAGGCCGCTGCCTGCGCCCTGGTCCTCATAATGTGCCCGGTTGATCTGGTAGAAGCTGTTCCAGATGTTGTTAATCTCGCTTCCAGGGATGCCCCGGCCCTTGTCCGCTACGGTGATGTACAACCAGCCGTCCGCCGTCGTAGCCTGTACCTTGACGGGGTACTGGGGAGACGAGAACTTAAATGCGTTATCGACCAGGTGCATTACCGCCATCTTGAGGTAGGCTTCGTCGCCTACGAACGCCGGGATATTCGGCTCTATCTCCAACTCACAACGATATTCCTCCTCCGGGATGAGCAACGCGGCGTCAATGGCCCCATTCAGCGCCGGGTGCAGCCGTGCAATCGTCTGCTTGCGCCAGGCGTAGGTGTTGGCCGCGCTCCCCGTCTGGAGTTCCACCAACATGATGAAGTTTTCGATCAACCGCCGTAGCCGATCCGCACCACTGCGCACCCCATTGAGGAACGTCAGTATCTCGGCGTCCTCCGGCTCGAACTTGGGTTCGTTGAAGTCACTCAGCATGTCCGAGTAGGCCACGACAAAGGTCAGCGGGGTGCGGAACTCGTGGTTGAGAATTGTCAGGATGGTCTTTTTCAACTCGTCCTGCTGCCCTTGTTGCGCCCGTTGGATAGCGCGGGCACGCCCCAACCGCGAACTCACCGCGACCAGCAACTCCTCCGCGTTAAACGGCTTCACCACGTAGTCATCAACGCCGAGTTCCTTGCCCCGTCGAATATCAACCTTTTCGCCCTTGGCCGTCAGGTAGATAAACGGGATGGACACAAACCGTTCGACCGCACGCACCTTCTTCAAGAACTCGATCCCATCCATATGAGGCATCATAATATCGGATACAATAATGTCGGGAGGGGTCGCAGCCTTTTGTAGCGCTTCCAGGCCGTCCAACCCGTTGTTGGCCGTCAGAATCTCGTAGTTTTCAAGCTCTAAAATGTCTCGAATCCCCATGAGCAGATTGGCGTCGTCCTCAACAACCAGAATCGTTCCGTTTGTCATGATCTGTGTCTCTATCTACTTTGCCTATGATGATGAAAGGGTTATGACGTGGTTTGTCGTGCTTAACGCTATAACTCATTTTCCATTATAGATGAAAAGTTGCGATAAGACGAAGGGAAACACCAGCATCCATCCAGATTTTGTGGAAACTGTATGGCTAGGTCGTTCGGTGGATCGCCAGCAGGTCCGCCAGCAGCGCGAAGCCCGTTTCTGTGCGCCCCGCCCCCGCGCCGACCAACGTCACGTCGCCCATGAGGTTCGTACTGTAGGTGATGGCGTTGGTTGCCCCGCACACCCCCGCCAACGGATCGCGGACCGGCAACCGTACCGGGCGCACACGCCCCCCGTCCGGCGTGGCCTCGGCAATGAGTTTATAGCGCTCGCCTGCTTCAGCCGCCGCCGAGATATCATCCGGCGTCAAGGCGGTGATGCCCGTCACATCCAGCGATTTCAGGTCCAGTTGCACGCCGTATAGCGCATTCGCCAGGATCAACACCTTGCCAGCCGCGTCCCAGCCGTCCACGTCTACGGATGGTTCCGGCTCGGCGTAGCCCTTTGCCTGGGCGTCGGCCAGCGCGTCCGCGTAAGACGTGCCGCTTTCCATCTGTGACAGAATGTAGTTCGTTGTGCCGTTGAGGATGCCCCGTGCGCGGGTGATGGTACATCCGGCTAACGCATCGAGCGCGGTCTGAATAGACGGTGTTCCGGCCATCACCGTCGCCTCAAAGCGCAGTTGGACCCCCTGCGTCCTGGCGATTTCCTGCAACAGGCCATAGTGCAAGGCAACAGGCCCCTTGTTCGCGAGGACGACGTGCTTACGGCTTTTAAGCGCCGCCTGCACATAGCTCACCGCCGGGGAACCGTCCTTCAGGTTAGAGGGCGTTACCTCTACCACCACGTCGGCGTTTGTCTGCGTGACGATTTCCAACACGTTCCAGTCCCAGATGAGGCCCTGCTGTTGCGGGTAGTCCACCAGTGATCCCTTCTTCACCACGTCCAGCAACATCGCGGGGTCCAGCCCCTCTGGATGCGAGAGCACGCCGCGTGAACGGGTCGCGACGGCCACAAGCTGTGGCGCGAACCCATATTTTTTGCGGAGTGCGGCGCCATAGTCCCGTAGTATTTCGACAAAGCCCTGGCCTACGCCGCCAAAGCCAATGAGTGCAATTTTCATGAATAATCGTTGTCCTTTACTGTGTTGGGCGTGCAGTTAGGTGATGGTATTGCTGGGCCGCTTCATCTTCACCACGTTGAACGGTAGCGCCGCCACCTCGGCCCCGTTGAGCATCACCACGAAGGTATAGGTCCCCGGTTTTTGAAAATTGACATTGTTCAACGTCACAATCTGGTTCATCAGCACGCTAAGGTCATGGTCGCTGTGGGGGACCTCTCCCGCTGTGTTTAGGTCGATCAGCTCTTCTTTTTCTGGGCTGTACAGGCGAAAGCGCAGGTCGTAGACCTGTTCGTACTCGTCTGGTTGGGCGCGGAACAGCGCAACGAGGTACATGCGCGGCGCACTCGCCGGGAACTCCGACGCCTGAATACTGTCGAAAATACCAGAGATCGCCAGCTTGCCGTCATGTGAAACACTGGCGTATTCGGCGGTGGTAAACAGTACGGGTTCCATCAACAAAGCTCTTTTCGGGTCACGGAATATTTGCCCATGAGTTTAACCTAAACACCATCGCTTGCACACAACGGAGCATCAAAAAAGCCCGTAGCTGTTTGCTACGGGCTTTTTTGGGGGGGGATGATGCCGATGCCTTAAACTTACCAGCCGTGCTCCAACCGCACCACAAGACGCTCCGGCATTTGGTTTTCGCGCATTCGCCGTTGCACCGCGCCGATGTCGTAGGCGATGCGCCGATGCTCAAAGGTGTTGGTGGTCAGGTCGAGAATCGCGTAGGCAGCCTTGGGGTTGGCGTCACGCGGCTGGCCGATGCTCCCCGGGTTGATGATCTGCCGTTGGCCCTTGAGGTTACGCGGCTTGCCGTAGGTCGGTGAGATAGCCTTGGTGTCGCTCTGTTTACCGTTAACCTGCTGGTAGATCACGGGCTGGTGGGTATGCCCGACTAAGCAGTAGTCCGTCTCAAAGTGGGTGAAGTTCAGCGAGGCAATCAACGGTTCTAAGATGTACTCCCACACAGGTTCGCGGGGGCTACCGTGCGCGAGCGTGTAGTTGCCGATCACAAACGTCGTCGGCAACGCTTCCAGGTATTCCACCACGTCCGGGCGCAGTGTTTCCTGCGTCCACTGGACCGCTTTACGGGCGTCCGGGTTGAACGTGCGAATATCTAAACGGTTGAGTGCCGCCCAGTCGTGGTTCCCAGCCAAGCACAGATGCGGTAACGTCTTGAGGAGGTCTACACATTCGTTCGGGTCCGGGCCATAGCCAACGACGTCCCCCAGGCACCACACATAGTCCCAGTCGCCTTTGGCATCGTCTAGCACCGTCTCGAAGGCGGTGAGGTTGGCGTGTATGTCAGATACAATGAGGACGCGCATAATGTCTGTGCCCTTGCGTAAATAGGATGATTGTGGAGAAACCCACCCAACTATAGCATAACGTGAGCCGTTGGCCCATGATGTGATGCAGTCCGACTAACATCTAGCCTATCACAAAGGGGAGCAGTACGTCCGTGAATTATTTGAAACCAAAGCCACTGTGGATGATCGTGTTAGGGTGGGTACTGGTGGGTTGCACCCTTCAGGGGAATATTCCCGTGACGGTGGTCGTGTTAGCGCCCACACCGACCTCTACCATGACGGCCACCCCACCGCATTCCCCCACCCCGGCAGCAACTCCCATGCCCTTCCCGTGGGAGGACGCACGGGCGGCGATGTCTGGCATTTGCTTCGAGGCGGCTTTGGACGACAGCGGCCAGACGATTGTCATCCGTAGCGCCGAGGACCACATTCGCTACTATGACAGTGTGGACAGCAGCAACCTGTGCCGGCGGGCGGTGCGCCGGGAACCGTTTGAGTTTGCAGATGGGGCGCGAACGCTGGCGGGGCTGTGGTCCTACGGGACCGGGTGCGACGCCGCCCACGAGGTCACGGACTACGCGATCACAGACGACGTGCTGACGATCACCCTGGATTTTGTCACCAATGGCGACTGTAACTACGAGCTGATTCAACCGTTCTGGATTGGTGCCGAGGGCGTCACGGACGTACAGATTGTTGTGGACACCCCAACACCGTAGCTATCGCAGGATAAAGCCATCTCGCAGCGGGTCGTCGGGATCAATCATGAAGGTATGCACCCCGGTGATGTGCGCCGTCCCGCTAATCTCTGGGATCACCGCCGGAACGTCCCCGACCTGTGTCGTTTTCACAACGCGCCCCGTGAACTGGCTACCGATGATGCTCTCAACGGTGATCGTCTCGTCGGCCAACTCGCCGCGTGCGTGGTGGATTGCCACCCGCCCGCTGACCCCCGTCCCGGTGGGCGAACGATCCACCTCGCCATCCGCAAAGATACACACGTTACGACTGTGCGCGGCGGGGTCCGCCTGTTGCGTATGGCTGACGAGAATCGTCCCGTAGAGGAAGTTAAGGTCGGGATCGTCGGTTGGGTGGGTGATGGTGTACTGGTCCATCACGGCGTGTTTAATAGCGCGTCCGGCATTGATGCAGTCCTGCTGGTGCGCGTCGTCTAGTTGCACCCCCAGCGCGTCCGCATTCACATAGGCATAGAAGCCGCCACCATAGGCAATATCACAGGTCACATCGCCGTAGCCGGGAACCGCCACCGTCAGGTCACGCGCCAGCAGAAAGGACGGTACATTCTCGAAGGACACCCGCGCACAGGTGCCGTCCGGGTGTAGGTGCGCCGTCGCCGTCACACGCCCGGCGGGGGTATCAATGCGTAGCGTGGGGTCCTCGCGCACGTCGAAATACCCTATGTCCACGCCCACTTTGACCAGCGCAATGATCCCGTGGCCGCACATGGTCGAAAAGCCCGCGTTGTGCAAGAACAACACGCCCACATCGCCATCCGGCGTGACAGGCTCGGTGAAGATCGCCCCGTACATGTCTGCATGGCCGCGTGGCTCCCACATCAGGGCGCGGCGCAGGTCGTCGTGCTGCTCGCGGGCATAGGCGCGTTTGGCAAGGATGGTGTCACCGAGGATCGGCGGCCATCCCCCTGTGATAATGCGGAGCGGTTCGCCGCCTGTGTGGGCGTCAATCGTCGTCAGGGTACGCCAAGATGACGACGGTTGCCAGTTGTGCAAGGGTAAGTTATTGGTCATAAGTGCCGGGTTTTTAGTTGCTGGATAAATGAATTTCAGTCGTTCACGAAAGTGCTTGACCCCCATCCCTAACCCTTCCCCCGTAAACGGAGGAAGGGAATCTCTCAGATCGAACAGGAGCTTTACGGTCCCCTCCCTGCGTGCGGGGAGGTTTTACACCCCCAGGAATTCGTCCAGGCCATCCAGGTACTCCTCCAACATGGTGACAGGCATATCGCCCATGTGCCCCATGCGGAACGTCTTGCCTTTGATCTTGCCGTAGCCCTTGTCGATGGCGAAGCCCTTGTCGCTCATAAAGGCGGCCATTGCGTTCACGTCTACCTCACGGGTGTTGTCCACACAGGTAACGGTGGGCGAACGGTAGCCCTCCGGCGCAAAGAAGCCGAAACCGCGTGCGTTCACCCACTCATGCGCCACAGCCCGCATCTGCATATGACGCGCCCAACGGTTCTCCATGCCCTCGGCCAGGATGTCATCCAGTTGCTTGTCTGCTGCGTACATCAGGCTAATCGGTGGGGTGGAGGCGGTGTTGTTCTTGGCGTGGTACTTCTCCCAGGAAAGGAAGTCGAAGTAGTAGCCCCGGTTCTCGACCTGCTTGGCGCGTTCCAACACGCGGTCACTAACGGCACCGAAGGCGATCCCTGGCGGCAGCGAAAACGCCTTCTGGCCGCTGGTCAGCAGCAGGTCGATATTCCACTCGTCCATGCGAATTTCTGCGCCGAAGATGCCAGAAACGCTGTCCACCATAAACAGGGTATCCGGTGCTTGCTCGCGGATGACCTCACCCATCGCCTTAATCGGATTGGTGACGCCGGTGCTGGTTTCATTGTGGACGGCACACACGGCATCATATTCGGCCTTGTCCAGCGCCTCGGCGATCATATCGGCGGTGTGGTTCTTGCCCCCGTCCCCCCCAATCACGTCAATGTCCTTTCCGTTGGCCTGGCTGATCTTTGCCCAGCGGTCGCTGAATGCCCCACCCACGAGGGGGAGCGCCTTTTTTTC
>CAYWZS010000001.1:0-149329 GCA_964462905.1 uncultured Anaerolineaceae bacterium | reverse complement strand
CCAGAATTTGTTCGGGAGTGGCCTTCAGGTCGGTGGCGAAAAAGGCGGCGGGCAGTAGCTTCCCCAACGGATCACGAACCAAGACCCAGCGCAGCGGTAGCGGGTCTTGACCAGGGGTGTACCACTCATTGAACACTGGCGTAAAGGGCTGCATCAGGATTATCATTTCAATGGGCAAGTTCAGCATACACACCTCTTTGTGATGATTGAGGTCAGCTTAGCTTGTCCACCTTTTTTCGTCTACCAAATGGATAAAGTTGAGTAATATTTAAGTTTATTTTGTTTGGTGGTTGGTTGCATAGCCCAGGTTGGAGACAATGGCAAATATCTTGAGCGCAAATTATGTTCTGGTCTGGGTTGTTATCCCGCTGCTGGCATGGGGCGGCAACCTAGATGAAACGGAACCGCTCATACAAGACTTTGCGGGTGTAGAAATGGTATACATCCCTGCGGGATGCTTTGAAATGGGAAAGCAAGGCGCTTACCCAACAGAGGCCCCGCCTCACAACGTATGTATTGAAACGGCCTTCTGGATGGACCGTTTTGAGGTGACAAACGCACAGGCCGTAGATGGCGTCTTTGAGAATGCCCCGGCAGATGACGAGCCGGAACATCCCCGCGTCAATGTCATCTGGCTGGAGGCCGTGCGATTTTGTGCGGCACGGGATGCACGCCTACCCACCGAAGCCGAATGGGAGTACGCGGCGCGGGGTATGAGCCAGACAGATTATCCGTGGGGAGATCAATTTTACGACACAGTTCCAAGTAATGTTTGCGATGTGAACTGCGATAGGTTCTGGCACGAACCCGGGCTAGATGACGGCTTTGCGACGCTCGGGCCTGTCGGGTCATTTCCACACGGGGTGGCATGGTCCGGCGTGGAGGATATGGCAGGCAATGCCTGGGAATGGACATCAAGTATCTTTGATGAGCATAACTACCCCTATCCGTATAACGCAGCGGACGGGCGCGAGGGGGGTACCACGGCTGTTGATGGTGAAGTACGGGTGGCACGCGGGGGGGGATGGATGAGCCTGCCGGATGGCGTGCGCTCCACAGCACGCCGGGGCGAAGTCTCCTGGCAGGCTGTAGCGCCCGATATCGGATTTCGGTGTGTGCGCGATGTACAAGCAGGAGATGTCACATGACACGCCCACAACGCATTATAGTATCTGCACAGCGTAGTATTGAGCAGGCAGGCGTCGAACTCCTGTCTTTGTTCTTGTGCTTTAGCTTTGTGATGGTGAGCAGTTTCGGTGGTGTGCTGGGGCTGTTGCACCAGGACGGACTCTTTGTGCTTGCACGGGTCCGTTTACCGCTCTACCTACTCACCTGGACCGCAATTCCAGCTCTGGCACTTATTGCTGTGATCGGCTTTGCACGGATGCGCCCAGAACACCATGCGCGGCAGACGTTTAGTGTGTTCAGCGCGTATTTCATCTTATTTTCCATCGCAACACTAGCCTATTTCGGCACGCTGATCACATTCCCTCGGTTGTTGCTGATCCTGTGTGGTGTGTATTGGGTGGTGGCGCTGGGGGTTGCGCTGGTCCCCAGCTTTTACACAACACAAGCCGTCGTGTTGGGCGGCGTATTGACGCTGGCCGCACTTTGGAGTGGGAGCCAGGTTCCTATAGTGATTCAGGAGGAGATTCGGGGCGGAAGCGTTAACTTTGTTGTACAGCCCGGTGTGATGTTATTACCGTCAGATCAAGCGACCCTAAGCTGGGACACAAGCAACATCCAGGCGATTTATATAAACGACGAACCGACTATCGGCACGCTCACGCTAGACCAGATCGCGCCGGGAACCACACAACTTCTACGGATTCAGTTTGCGGATACTGAAATACGGAACACAGCCTTTGACATTGTTCAGGAGGAATTGGATTACCGCTTTGATTTCAAGTTCCCGTCACCTGTGCTCTACGCATTGTGGCTGGTGCTGGGGCTTTGCATGGTGGTGTCGGGCGGGGCAGTTGGCTATAAGCCAGGGCTTGCAGGGCCGTTGGCAGGGGGGGCGTTGTTTGTCGCGATGTTTTACTTTCTCAACGCGCCAGCTTGGTTCCCCTCCAGCTTACTGTTGTGGATACTTCCAGGTGGTTTGGGCGTCTATCTCGTTTGGCGGCTAGAGCGGGTGTTCACCGCACGCTGGGTGTTGGTCGGCTCGTATGCCGTCCTCATTGCCCTGGCAAGCACGAGTGTGATAAGCACAGACTTTGCCGTTGAGACATTTCACAGCACATCGCAATATATAGGGACCGTGACAGATGCCATGGGTGGGCATATCCCTATTGTGGATAGCATTGCCTACTATGGCATTCTACAAACCTATGTTTTGGTGGTATGGTTTCAAGCTGGGTTGTTCCCCCCGTCAATGGCATCGTTCGCGTTTTTCATCATGCTCAGCGTCATAGCGCAGTTGGGCGTTTTATATTGGATTGCATGGCGGCTCACCCGCGTTCACACACTCGTATGGGCCATGATTTTTCTGGTCATTAATATCAGCCTGTACAACACCTGGGCCAACCCGTTGACGTTGGTGTCTGTGGGTCCTATCCGCTATTTTCCACAGTACATCATTATTCTGCTGGTCACACTACGCTTACAAGGCAACACACAGATTCAACAGGTACCCCCACGCGAATACATTGTGCTGGCGCTCGTCTTTTTGAGTGAACTCCCGGTTGTCATTTTGACAGTAGCCGCATACATCAGCATCTCCATTTTGGAGGCGCTTCTGTTGGCGTCGGACTGGCGGGTTACCATTCGGCTAGTGCTAATACGCATCGGCGCGACCCTGCTAGTTGGGGCTGTCGTGTGGGGGGGCTTTCTGCTGTTTAGCTGGGCACGAACTGGCGGTTTACCAGCCCTTAGCAACTATGTAGCGACCTACTTTGATGATTTCGCCTCGCGGAGCTTTCTGCGGCAATTTCCGACCTTTTACCCGTGGATATTCTACAGTGTGGCTTTGTATGGCACATTGGCCTATGTTGCGTTCTACGGGCTGACGCACCGGATTGCCGCGAGTGTTGCGGTGCCACTTTTTGCGATTGCCATTTTTGGCGTTGTCCAGAATATCTACTGGATTCAGGAACGATGGATATCGGGGATTGGCGGCATCCAAAACGTTGCCTGTCCCGCGTTGCTCTACGTATACTGGTTGAATCGTTTGTGGCAAAGCGACACCAACAAGCTGCTCAAGGCCTTATCCTATGGTGTCGTAGGAACCTTGGTTGTCACCTTGGTTTACTGGTCCCTACAGCCCAATACCACCATCAATCCGGGGCAGAGTTTGGCGCGGTCGGTGCTACGTGGGTTGACCAGCACAGAGGAAACACTGGCAGAAGCCACCAATGTCCGTCAACTCACACAAACGCATTACGTGCCATCCATATATACCACACGGCAGGACGGTATTTTCATGGACACAGTGTATTTGGTGGAAAAATACGAGCCGGACAGCCGCCGTGTTGCGGTGTTCCTTGAGGGCAGTATGACCTACGAGGTGCTGTTGAGCCTGGGGAGGTCCCACATTTATCCCGTGTCGCACCCCTGGCATTGGTATGTTGCCGAACTATTTGACCCCTTATACCCAGAACGGCGCGACCAGTTGATCCAAACGTACTCCGCTGACTTGACAACAGACGATTACGTTTTTTTCCGCCCGGATGACCTGGAAGCGGGTAGCATATGGGCGGATATTCTGGCATATCTCGAGACGGCACATAAATTTGAATATGTAGAATATTCACCGCATGGTATCGTAGCGGCGCGTTTACGATAGTCCGATATGCCATTAGGAGGCAGGGCCGACAAACACGTCCCCGCCGACACGCTCCGCTGTCCAGCCACGTTGGGCGCTCCCGTATTCGGCAAACCACCAGCGAATATCGCCGTCACAGAACGAAGCGAGGGGTGTAAACCGCTCGCCAGCGGCAATCCCCCCCCCACGACCGTAGCGGCTTCATAAAGATCAAGGGGGGTGATCTGGCGGGTTGCGCTCGTTTCGAGGTCGTAGACCCACAGCGATGACGCTTGGCTTTCGTCGGCTAGGGTAATCAAGGTCTCGATGTACGCGATTTGGTCGAATTCCTCCGACCAGGCAAAGCCGTAACGGTGTGTGGCGAACTCCCCACCTGTGGGATCAATCGTGGCGGTTATTTCCCCTGTCGCAGCGGACACGATATATAGGGTGGTATCTGGCGCAACCCGTTCCATCGGGTCATTAGGAAGTGGGAGGTTGCGGTTTACCGTGAGAAGGGCATATGCGAATCCCATGTGGGGATTGATGAGCAGTGCAAGACGTGGGGCACCCGTTGCTAGGCGATTATCTGATGATGGGCAGTTCGTTGACGGGAATCGTGCCATCAACAAGTTCCAGCGTGACAATCGGCACGCCGCGTTCACCGAAGATAATGACAATATCTTGAACGGCTAATCCGCCGGCGTCATAGTGGGTGATGGTGTCACCCTTGCGAACAATGGCACGATGGCTCTCCAGAAAATACCCATAGGTCAGGTTCTCTAGCACCCCCTGGACGGCAGGAGCACCCAGGTTAATGTTGCCCCACCAGGGCTTCACGATCGTTTGGTCTTGGGTGGCACGGCGCACGTTCTCTGGCACCGGGACGTTTTCCAGCGTGGGAAGTAGCGCATCGGCGGCCTTCCAGATCCGAGCGCGAGTGTCCCCGTCGCGCATGTCGCCAATCGTCACTTCCCCCTGATACCACAGGCCAATGCCGCCGAGTTCCGGGTGGTTAAAACGAGCGCGGCGGAGTTCCCCACGGAGCATAGCTGCGGCGAGCGTCTGCATTGCGCCCAGGCTGAAACCGTGTTTGTTGCCGACTTCAATGAGTATCTTGTCAATCTGTGCCATTTCTCTGTGCTCCAGTTGGGCTATTGCGATTGCGGGTATGGGCGTTCGCTCCCCTAAACGCCCATCATGGGTTCGATAATGTGTTAGGCGCGGGTGCGCCACGTTAGCAGAATATCCTCCAGGGCGGCGTCTATGCTAGCAAAGGCCGGCGACCACCCCAGGCGCTCACGGGCGAGGGTGCTATCCACAGCGACGGAGGTGTTGAGCAGGGCGAAGGCCTCCGCACCGACCGCGACACGGGCCAGCGCAGGCGGGAGGGGGCTGGGCATCTGTAGGCCGAGTTTTTCCCCGAACAACGCCGCGAAGTTGTAGACGCTGTGGGGGGGATCGTAGGCCAGGTTGTAGGCGGCGGCACGGTCGTCGCTTGCTAACACGCGCAACAGCACATCGGCGAAGTCCGCCAGTAGCACCCAGTTGGCGGTGGCATCTGGATTACCGATGTAGGTGGGGGTCAGGCTATGGCGTAGGGTATCCTGAATGGCGTGCAACGGGTCGTCTGGCGCATCGCTGAACAGGAACCCAGCCCGAACCACGGTGCCCCCCGCCTGGCGCACGGCCACGTCTGCGGCAACAGCAGCCTCTAAGAAGGCGCTCCCGCCCTCGCGTAGAGCGTCGTTCTCGGTAGCGGCTTCGTCGCTGTCTACATAGACAAAGGCATAGCTGGCTTGGACGAAGGTTTCTACAGCATCAGCGGCGGCGACCGCCTCTATGAGTGCGTTCGTCTCGGCGGTGAGTTGCGCGGCGGCGGCGGCCCAGTCGCGGCGAAGTGTGGGCGCAACGTTAACTTTCGCAGGTGCAAGGTTCAGCACTGCGTTGGCCCCTGCCAAGCGCAGGTTATCCGCAACGATAATTGGGTTATCCGCGTTACCATAGACGGGTAGGCCCCCGTCCTCGCGCACCTCAATTGCCTGGCGCGATGTGGCAACCCACACCGTAACGCTGTGGCCGTCCGCGACGAGACGCCGGGTAAGGTCGCGGCTGAGTGGGGTGCCGCCCCCGGTGATATAGACGCTGAGGAATTGCTCTGTTTGTTCTGCCATTGGGGTTCCTCCCAGTAAAAGCGGCCACCCGCAGGGACGGCCCGCCTGCATACGTGAAAATTCTCGCAAAGATACGTTGATGATAACGCCGGACGGATCAATTTTCACCATATTTTAAGGGAAGATGAGCGGGGTTCAAGTTGAAAGTCCAAAGTTAAGCGCAATGGGTAAGGTTTACCGGGCGACTGTTCAAAGTATAGCCGCTGCGCCACGAGCGCGGTATCATCCCAACTGCGTTCGAAAGGAGACACCTACCCAATGACCCTCAATGATGGCTTTAAGCATAAGTCCGCACCCGAAGTTCGCTTTCATGACCTAGACGCACTCGGCCACGTCAATAACGCACGCTACCTCAACTATCTCGAACAAGCCCGCCTCGCCTACGCCAGGGATGTCCTCGGCTGGGACGGTACCCTGCAAACCCTTAGCCTGATTATCGCCAACGTGACCATTGACTACCTACAACCGATCCACCTGGGCGATGTGTTGGAACTGTGGACGCGGGTGTCGCGCCTGGGCAACAAGAGCTTCGACCTCGAATATGTGTTTATCGTCACGCCACACAGCGGCGAACCGGTCCTCTCCGCCAAGGCCAAGACGACGGTCGTCACCTTCGACTACAACGCAAACAAGACGGTACCGGTTCACACGGCCTGGCGCGAGGCGATGCTGGCCTATGAGCCGGAACTCATCGGTTGATTCTCACGCGGCGTTTACGGGATTGCGCTATAGTATTTATGTTGAACATCATGCTTTCACAGGAGACACAACCCACATGGCCCTAACTGAAACTGCTATCAACGACGCCTTAACCACACTCCCCGGCTGGCACTACGCCGACGGTATGATTTCCAAGACCTACCAACTGCCGAGCTACCTCGCCGGGGTCGCGTTTGCCGCCGCCGTGGGGACGCTGTGCGAGGGGCTGAACCACCACCCGGACATGCACATTAGCTACAAGAAGGTGACGGTAACGTTCACCACGCACGACGACGGCAACGTGGTGACGGACAAGGACATGGCCGCCGCCCGTAAGATCGAGGAGCTGGGCTACCCGGCCTAGCGGCACGTCGGGCGGCCTGTCCCACATGCCGCCCGGTTCGCGCGATCCTCCGAAATTCGTATCATAGAACTATCTTCATGACGACTTCTGGAACCTTCTATGAGCGAACAACTGTCTGCCCCGTTAGACGACTTCAAACCGCGTGAGATCGAAATCATTAATTTGATGGCGGCGGGCCACAGCAACCGAGAGATTGCCGACCAGCTTTACATCACCAAGGAAACCGTGCGCTGGTACAACAAGCAGATTTACCAGAAGCTCGGCACCAGCCGCCGCACCGAGGCAATCGCACTTGCCCGGTCTTTTGGCCTGCTGGACAACAACACGGACACAGCGGACGACCCCAAAACCGAGACGCCCCCCACGCGCTACACGTTGCCTGCCACGACGGGGCCATTTGTGGGCCGCGACACGATTCTGGAAGAACTCGCGGCGCTGATGGGGCGCGAGGATGTGCGGTTGCTATCGCTGGTGGCGACGGGTGGCATGGGCAAATCCCGCCTGTCGTTGGAGCTGGGCGCACGATTAGCTAGCAGCTACGAGCGCGGCGCGGCCTTTGTGGACCTCACGCCCATCCGCCAGAGTGCGAACATCGCACGGGCGGCGCTGGCTGCGCTCAACGTCCAGCCGGACGCCAAGGCAGACCCCAACGACCTGCTGTTCAACGTGTGCAGTGACAAGCATCTACTACTGATCTTCGATAACATGGAGCATGTGTTGGATGGTGCGGGCCTGCTGGCGGACCTGCTCGCCGCAGCACCAAACGTCAAGCTGATCGCCACCAGCCGCGAACGGCTCAACCTGCGCGTCGAAACAGTCTACGAGGTACCCGCCGTCACGGAGTATGCCGCCGACCTGTTTATCGCCGTGGCCGCGCTGATGCGCCCGGAGATTGTGCTGGACGACGACGAACGCGCCGCTGTGGGCCGGGTGGTGGCTGCCGTCGGGGGGTCGCCGTTGGCACTAACGTTGGCTGCAACCTGGATCGACACACTGACGGTTGAGGAGATCGCCGACGAGATCGAAAACAGCCTGGACTTTCTCAACGTAGAACTCGCAGACATCCCCGAACGCCAGCGCAGCATCCGCGCCGTGATTGATCCCACCTGGGCGCAACTCTCCCCCGCCGAACAAACGGCTTTTGCCTACGCCGGGGTCTTTCGCGGTGGCTTCACGCGCAAGCTGTTCCAGGCGGTGACGGGTGGCTCGCTGCGTGTATTGCAAACGCTGTTGGCGCGGTCCCTGGTGACGGGTGACCGGCGCCGCCGCTACGACCTGCAACCCCTACTACGCCAGTACGCCCGCGAGAAGCTGACTGCCAACCTCGACAGCGCGAAAGGTGCCTTGCTCGCGGCGCTGCTGGACTTTGTGACCGAGCAAAACAAGCGCATGGCAAATGATACCTATGTTGCTGCACTGGACGCCATCGCGGCTGAGCAGGACAACGTCCGGGCTGCGTTGGAGTGGGCGTTGCTGGACGGCAAAGCGCCCGACGACGGCACACAACTGGCGCTGGCGATGTATGACTTCTGGAATATTCGTTCCCACGCGACAGAGGCGGAAACGGTGTACTCTGCCGCGCTTCGACACGATTTACTTGATGAACATCGGGCGCATCTGCTGGTGCAACGGGCGCGTATGAATTACCGCCTGAACAACCTCGAAAGCATCAAACGCGACGCCAAGGCAGGATTAGCGTTGGGTGAAGCACTCAATAATGACATGGTGATCGCGCACAGCCTGCTAAACCTGGAATACACGACGGCCAAAGCCAACCACGAGGAGCGACTGGCCCTGTTCCAACGCGCCCAAGCTCATGCCGAGCGCAGCAACGACCCCCAGCTTCTCGCCCGCTTCCACAATTCGGCCAGCATCTTCCACGCCGAAAAGGATGATTACCAGCAGGCGTTGCACCATCTCGACCAGACGCAGCACTACTGCGAGGCAATCGGGGACCTGATGGGCCTCTCGCGAATACTGTATAACCGTGCTATCACCCTTGAACAAATGGGGCAGCGCCAGGAGAAGCGCCACTTGCTCCAAAAAAGCCTGGACCTCAAACGGCAGATTGGGGACCGCGCAGGGCTGGCCCGGCGGCTATCGGTGCTGGCGTTCCACGAGATCACGGATGAGAAGTTTGAGGCGGCAGCCAGTAACCTACGCGAGAGTTTACGCCTGTGCGAGGACGTTGGGGACCGTTCGCGCTGGGCTTACACAATGGCGGTTAGCGCACTGCTGGACTACATCCAGGGGGATTTTGATACTGCACTCGCCAAAACCTCTAAAGCGTTGCCCAGTGCCGAACACCTTGCGACTTATACCACAGGCAATCTGCTTGAGCTTCAAGTGTCGATCTACGCCCATCGGGGGCAGGTGGACGCGGCCCGCCAGACGGCACACCGCCACCTGGCCCACGCGCAGCAATACCCACGCCGTTACTACATGTGGACGAGCTTGTTAAGCTACGCCCGCGTGCTGTGGGCAACAGGGGACAGCGCCGCACTGCCCGTCACCGCCACGCTCTACAACGAGCGGGCGCTGGGATCCGGGGTCGATAGCCAATATTTGTTTAATCCGCATATATACCGGGTCAAGCAGGGGGTGGGTGAGGCAGCCTGGGAAGCCGCCGTCGCAAACGCCGCACCGCTGGAAACCGTGTTTGCGGCGGTTATCGCGAACCTGGATAACCCCTAGACACTCGCCTTCGGCGGCTTCTTGGTCTCCGCCCGGAACCCATGCTGCCCAATTAACGGGACAAAGCGCACCTTCACCGTCCGCTCCATGTGCCAGCTATCGCCATTACGGACAATGCGCTCCAGCCGTTGCCCGTCGCGGGTGCCAATCGGCAGCACAAGCCGCCCGCCTTCGGGGTTGAGTTGTAACCGCAGCGGCTCCGGCAGCGACGGCGCGGCGGCTGTCACCAGAATCACGTCGTAGGGGGCCATATCCGCCAACCCCTGTGACCCGTCGCCGATATGAACCTCGACATTCTCGTAGCCCAGTCGTTGTAGTGTGTCCCCCGCACGCCCGGCCAGCAATGGCTGCCGCTCCAGGCTAATCACGTTCGCTGCCAACTCACATAAGATCGCCGTCTGGTACCCGGACCCTGTACCAATCTCCAGCACGCGCTCGCCCCCCCGGAGTTGCAGCATTTGCGTCATCAGCGCAACCACAAAGGGCTGCGAGATCGTCTGTTGCCGCCCAATCGGGATGGCCCCATCGCGATAGGCGACCTGGCGCACACGGGCTGGCAGAAACTCATGGCGGGGCACACGACGCATTGTATCCAGCACACGTTGGTCGTTGATCCCGCGTGGGATCAGTTGCTCCTGTATCATGCGTTCGCGCAGGGCGTGGAATTGTGCGTCGTTCATAATCACTTCCAAATCTCTACTGATGTGTTGATGCGTGAGGTTCACCCGATGCCGATATGGTGATAGTATACACTCACTTGAAATTTTGCGATAATGTCCCGGTGTCCGTTACGCACAATCTATCAAAACTGTTTTACTGTAGCGGTGATAGGCTTTCGGAGCGCATCTGTACGTTCATAGGCATCCTAACCCTGGGGGCGCATGTTAAACATGAACATGCAACGAGACTTACCCTTGAATGCTGTGCTGTATGGATATTTTTGTAACACCTATTCGTATTATAAAGGTTTGTTATTTTTGTGTTTGCGTCTGGTTATTTCCAGTCGTATAATATGGGTCAGTTTGACAACATCCATTTGTTTGTAGATTGGTCGGCTATCGACATGACCACCCAGCTCTCAAAGCAAGTGCGAAATCGGTTGGTTAGCTTTCTGTCTGGCTACCTGGAAGATGTTAACTACCGCAAAGCGCTGCTCTCCCGGGCCTTCATCGGCACCAGGGCAACCGCCAACCTAAACACCGGCGGCCCGAGCAGTCAATTTACGTCGCTCATGGTAGATCATCTGCAACGCTTTGGCTTTGTCGATGGTGGCCCAGCCTTGCTACGCCTGCTGGAAACCTTCAACGAGGACATTGACCACCCAGAATTCAACGTGATCTTTGCGGAGGTCCAACGCGACATCACCTATGCGACCATGCAATTTCGTGGGGAGGAGGGGAAAACCGAGCGGTCTACCTCCGAGGAAGCCAAGGTGCCGAGTTCACCACCAGACCGCGACCCTCGCCCAGAGGATCCTCAGCTAGACATCACCCGCATGACAGTGGCGGTCATTATGATCGAGGTGGCGTCTTACGAGGCACAGCCCATCCACCAGCAGCACACAGAATTCACCGCCTTTATGGGTTTACTGCAAGATATTGCCCGGCAAATCAACCCACAGTCCCTAGACTACATTAACCGTGTCGGCGACGTTATCGCGCTAACCCTCTTCAGCACGGACCACGCGCTCGATATTGCACTGGAACTCGCAAAGCAGGTAGAGCAACTGCGTGCCACCACCTATCATGTGCGGATTGGCCTACATGTGGGCAAGGTACTCATCTCTACGAGCGACGATCAGAAACAAAGTGTATGGGGGCCGGGTGTTCAAGTTGCCCAGCGGGTGATGAGCTTTGCGGTGCCCGGTCAGATTCTTGCATCCGAGGATTTCTGCCGCGAGCTGGGATTGCTGAACAACGTTCCCCCTCCAGTGATCGGCCTCGCCGTCACCCTCACGGGGGAATATGTCACCACACCGGGCAAAATGCTGAAGATCTATAATTTCGAGCTGCCCGGGGTCGGTTTATCGCTTCGAGAGGATTACGAGGCCTGGATCGCCACATTCAACCGTCCCATCGAAGGGGCTGTCGAGGATTACAAGAATCTACTCGAAGCCTACCAGACACGGCGCGAGGTCCGCCCGGATCTTGACGCACTCAAAATCGCGGCGGTGGCCCGCCGTATGCGGTCCTTGCTATCCGAGGTATCTGCTGATGAGGTGAAACAGAAAAAGCACATCGTCAACGCCACCATCAAGCAGATTCGCAAGGCGACCTCTGGTAATGGGAATATCTACTTTCACTACTTTCTGTCCAACCTTGGTATGGCGCTGAATTACTTCTTCATGGTAGCTCGCCTCGTGCGGTTTCGTCCGGGTAAGATGCTTTTCCAGGAAGGCCACGAGCCAAATGTGCTGTTGCTCATCGTCGCCGGACAGGTTCGCCTGTCCAGCCGTTACGCCACTCAAGACCGTTTTGAGGGGGATGGGCTGATTATTGGTGAGGTCGGGTTATTTATGCCGGACGCGGTGTACCAGGTATCCGCCCACACGCTTACCGAGGTCGTCGCGCTGGCTGTACGCTATGAGGACCTGGACGGGCGAGGGGATCCAAAGCACCACGGGGAAATCCTTGACATTCGACGGATATTATGGGAAAAGGTCTATACGCAAAATGTTGTGCGCGAAATGTTGATGGCCCATGAGCTATTTCGCCCCCTGACCACGGACGAATGGGCAGAACTGACCAGCAGTGCGGACTTTTATCCGCGTGGGCTGGACCACAACAGCCCCCCAACGATCGAGTCCTTAGCGCGTGCCTGTTTGCTTGTGGTCTCTGGGGAGGTTTGCCTTACCGCCAAGATCAACAGCGGCGGGCGCTTCGACATTCGTTACCGTCCCGGCGAGATCATCGGCATGGTGCATATGGCCGCCTATCACTTCGATGACACCCACTACCTGCATCACTTCGACAGCCTGAGTTGGGAACAGGACACCCAATTGATTATTCTCAACTGGCAACAGATTCAATTGCTCCTGGACGAAAACACCCCGTTTTACCACCGTTGTATCGACCTCTACAACGAAACCGTTACGCAGAAGTGGCACCACCTGCTTGATGAGATTCCACACGCGACAACCGACTAGGAAAGCCTTCTCATGACGAACCAGATCAAATCGCTAGAGCGCAACGTCGGCGCATCACTCGCCGACATTATTACCAACGTGCGGTCCAACGATGTGTTAGCGGACCTCAGCCAGTATGAACCTATCAAAACGGGCTTCGAGCTACTGGACAGCACCATCGGCGGTGGCTTGAAGAAGAACGAGCTGATCTTAATCGGTGGCCCACCCGGTGTTGGCAAGACGATTGCTTCATTGCAGATCGCCCGCAACATCGCCTCGCAGCCGGACCAGATCGTTTACTATCTTTCCTACGAACATAGCGAGATTCATCTGGTTCACCGCTTGTTGTGCCTGGAAAGTATTGACCCAACAAATAGTGAAACGTTACTCAAAGGTGTCTCGCTGCGCCATATCGACGAGATGTTTTCCGCAGAGAACCTCAACAAGCAAGGGGTTAAGGGCGATAAGTCCGCATTTATGCGTGTGCTTGGCAGTGACCAGCGCACGCTGAGAGCGCTAAAGCTCATGCAAGGCTATGCCCGTAAGCTGATTATCGCCAAGGCCAGCTCCAACACCACCGACCTCGACACGATTCGTAGCAATGTGGCAAGCCTGTGCCGTCGCTACGGCAGCCGCGTCACGGTCATGGTGGACTACTTACAGAAGGTTCCCGTCCGCGAATTGATGCCGGAGTCGGAGCGAATTACCGTTGTGGCGGAGGGACTAAAGGACCTCGCTATGCAGCACAATATCCCCATATGGGCAGTTGTTGCGGCAGACCGTGAGGGACTTCAGGCGGAGCGGATGCGGTTGTATCACCTGCGTGGCAGCAGCGCCCTAGAGTACGAGGCCGACATAGCCCTCATCATGAGCAACAAATACACGATCCTACGTGAGGACCTCAAGCAGAACATGGTGGATGCACGTAAAACCCGCGACTGGGTGGTTTTCACTGTCGAGAAAAACCGCGCCGGGGTGGCATTCCAGGAGTTAGAGTTTCAGCTACACGCTCGCTACTTCACCTTCAACCCGGAGGGCCGTTACCCAGACGCCAATACCCTAATTGGTAGCCAGAGCCGGAACACGCATATTGGCCTATAGCACCAGCCCTCAACCGACTGCCAAGGCCCCCGCCCGGACTGGGGGCTTGCTCGTTGTCCTGGCGGCGGTGCTGTGGGGGACAACCGGGACATCGCAGGCGCTGGCCCCTACTGATGCCTCCCCGCTGGCCGTTGGCACCCTTCGTATTATCGTCGGGGGCGTGGCGTTATTGGCGCTGGCCGTTGGGCGGGGCGGCTTCCGCGACCGTGTGCGCTGGGCACCTGCTTTGACGGCGCTCGCCATTGTCGCGACGGCCAGTTACCAACTTACCTTCTTCGGCGGCGTGGCCGCGACCGGGGTCGCCGTGGGGACGGTGATTGCGCTGGGGAGCGCCCCCGCCTTTGCGGGACTGCTTGGCGCGGCCTTCGCCGGGGAACGCCTGACCGCCCGTTGGACCGGGGCAACCATCGTGGCGGTGTTGGGCTGCGTGCTGCTGGTGCTGTGGGGCAATACGTCGGGCGTCACCGTTGATTTATGCGGCGTGCTGCTATCACTAGGGGCCGGGCTGTCCTACGCGACCTTCACACTCGCAAACAAGCGCCTGCTAGACACACACGCCCCAGACGAGGCGATGGCCGTTTCGTTCTGTGGTGGGGCGCTGGTGTTGGCTCCGCTGCTGTTCATGGTAGACACGGATTGGGTGTGGAGCGGGGGCGGGCTGGTTGTGGTGCTACACCTGGGCCTGCTGGCGACCGGGTTGTCCTACGCGCTGTTCGGGCGTGGCCTGCGGGCGGTTGGCGTCTCCGCCGCGAGTACGCTCTCACTGGCCGAGCCACTCACGGCGGCGCTGTTGGGGTTGTTGCTGTTGGGCGAACCGCTTACGGTAGGGGGTGCGGTTGGTATGGGGCTGATCTTCGCGGGTTTGGCGCTGTTAACGGTGCGCCGGGGAAAATAAGACGAAAAATAGGGCGCTACACGGTTATAGCGCCCTGCCTGCGATTCGGTTTCAGCACCCGCAAAAGTTAGTCGCCGTTGCCATTACCGTTGGTCGGCTGGCGTAACGGCTTGATGGCGTCCAAGTCGGTGATGTTGTTGGCGAAGCGTTGGATCATGCTCGTCAACTCCAAAGGCACCACGAACTTAGTGGACTCGCTCTCGCCGACCTTCTGCAACATCTGGAAGTATTGCAGCATCATCGTCTTGTCGTCTAGCTTCTGCGCCTCCTCGTAGATGGCCTTCAGCGCTGCCGCGTAACCCTGCGCCCGGAGTGCCTCGCTCTCGCGCTGGCCCTGGGCATCCAGGATTGCGGCCCGCTTCTCGCCCTCAGCCTTGAGGATAGCAGCCTGCTTGTGGCCCTCGGCACGGGTGACAGCCGCTTCGCGCTCACCGTTGGCCGTGATGATCTCGGCACGGCGCTTACGCTCGGCGCTCATCTGGAGGTTCATCGCATCCTGAATGTCATGCGGCGGCTCAATCTCCTTGATCTCCACACTGGTGATCTTCAGCCCCCAACGGTCTGTCACTTCGTCCAGCTTGACACGCAGAATGTCGTTGATCTGCTCACGCTTGGACAACACATCGTCCAGCGAGATGTCACCAATCACCGCACGCAACGTGGTCATGGCGATGCTGGTAGAGGCGGACACCACATCATCGACTTTGAGCACACTCAGCTTGGGGTCCGTGATGCGGTAGTACACCAGAAAGTCAATGCTGATGGGCGCGTTGTCCTCGGTGATCGCTGTCTGCGGCGGAATGTCCAGGAAGCGCTCGCGCTGGTCCACCTTGGTTGCCGTCTCCAAGAACGGCACCACGATCACCAGGCCCGGCCCACGCACACCGACACCCGTCAACACCCGTCCCAGCGTGTACACGACCAACCGCTCGTACTCCGCCACAACGCGGAAGGTGCTGAAGAACAGGAAAAGCAGAACCAGCACACCAACAATAGTCAATAACATGCCGGGGGTCAAAATCTCATTAGGATTCATAGGATCTTTGTCTCCTTGTATTTGTTTAAGGCTGTGTTTCCGCAGACGAGGCAGGCCTCGTTCCTATATGATCTCGGCATCGGCCATGCTGTCATCCAATGGCACACGCTTGGCCTTCACCCGCTCCACTGTGGCGGCTAAACCGTGGACATCCACCACGCGCACGGTGTCGCCTGGTTCTAACGCCCCTGCCGCCCGGACGGTCCACGTCTCACCGTTGATGTAGGCCGCCGCCGCGCCACCAGGGGCCGCCGCACTCGTCACACGCCCGACCGCGCCCAGAAGTTCCTCGCCCTCATTGCCCACCGCCGGGGCCTCGCGCAACTGACCCAACAGCGGCAACAACAAAAAGCGGTTGTAGGCGAAGGCCATGCCTGTACTCGCTAAAATCGCGACCGGGTGGGCAGCGGTCCCCTCAAATAGAAAGAGGCTCGCGACCACCTGTGGAACCAGCGCCAACTCTGCCCAGCGTGAGAAACGCGGTAGCGCCAGCGGGATCAAAATAAAGGCGGACACGCTGACAGCCAACAACATCACGCTCCACCATTGGGCAGACAGCCCAACCAGCCCGAAGAACGCAATCCCTAGCAAGCCAACCGCGCTGAACTCCGCCAGCCCAGTACCGGAAATCAAGAAGCTGGTCGCGCCGACCCACAGGCCCACCAGCAGTAATAGGTAAATTAGAGTTGGGTCCATCACAGTACCTCAACGCACTACGGGAATCTTCTCACATTATAACGCATCTTCTAACACCCTGTCCCCCCCCATTGTGTGGGGGGCACGTTGTTTGTTGCGCTCGTAAGCGGTTGTATTACTCAAGTTTGCTATGCCAAATGATGATATCCATAATTTGCCTTGTTTTTGTGCTGTGTGCTTGTCTTTTGTTTACGTATAATGTGCTTTGCATGAACGCACAAATTATATCAGGAGATTGTCGTTTTATGGTAAACATCCTCGACAACGAATTTGTCACGCTGGTTTACGAAGATGAGAACGCCCTACTGTTTGATGTGTACAAAGCCAATATCGCCTTCGAGACCATCCAGGCTTCTTTGAATGCTGGATTACAGAAGATGAACGAGACCCATGCTAACAGGTGGCTGACGGACACCCGTGCTATCGGCGGCTTCAGCGAGGCGGGAGCGCAGTGGGTACTCACGGACTGGGCACCGCGTGCGCTGGAGGCTGGCTGGAAGTATTGGGCATTGGTCGTGCCAGAGGCAATGGAGGGCAGGGTAGCGATGGTACAGTTCGTGAACGCCTTTGCCCAGGTCGGTATCCGGGTTCGTGTCTTTATCGACATCAACAAAGCACGCCAATGGGTGGTCAACATCGTAGACGAATAACGCGTGACGCCAAAGTACGTCCCCCAATTTTGTGGGGGAGACCCTATCCACCAGGAAAAAGTCTGCTATAATTAGAACAAGTGTTTAAATATTCAGGGGGTACATCCATGACCAGGCCCACCCTCCAACCCAGCCTATCACCATCCGAGTTTCGGCGGCACCGCTGGCTCAAGACGGAACTCATTGACTTCTGCGCCGCGCACGACCTCCCCACCAACGGCGACAAGCACACGTTGCTGCGCCGGGTGGCAACCTTCCTCGCCAAAGCACAGGGCCAGCCAGACTAACCTCAACAGTTTGTGAGCGTCGTCCACCCAAATCCCGAACGGGTTTACGCTAGAATCCTGCTGGACGAGGACGCCACTACAGGCTATTGTGCTGTGTTCGATGCCGCGCTGGGCCTAAGTGACACCCGCGTCGGGGCAAGTGACCGTTGGGGGCTGCGTTAGTCCCCCAACACCGTCTGCGTGTTACGCTCGAAGAAATAGTAGTCCATGATGTCACGGGCAATCGGCGCAGCCACCTGCGACCCCTCCCCGGCGGTCTCCACAATCACCGCAACGGCGATCTCTGGACGGTCCATCGGCGCATAGGCCACGAACCACGCGTGCGGCGGGGAATCCCCCGGCGTCTCCGCCGTCCCTGTCTTGCCGCAGGACTGCACCGAGGCCATCCGTGTATTGCGGAACTGGAACTCCGCCGTACCGTAGCGTTCCTGCGTCACATCACACATGCCCAAGCGGACCACCTCTAGCGCCGCCTCACTGATTTCGAGGTCGGCCAGCACGTCCGGCTCCAGGGTGTCGGTCGGTTCCTCGCCGACAATTCCCGTCCGTAGCACCAATTGCGGGCGATGCAGCAGGCCGCCGTTCGCTACAATCGCAGTCAGCCGCCCGATCTGTAGCGGTGTAATGTCAATATCCTGGCCGATGCTGTAGTTCACCGTGCGGCTGAACGTCCAGGTGAGGCCGTAGTTTTGTAGCACGAAGTCCGGGTCAGCGATTAACCCGGGGCGCTCCGCGAGGTCCGTCAACCCGGTGGGAACGCCCAACCCCAGCCGTGAGAAGTAGTCCGTCAGCAGGTAGGGGTCGCGCTGGTCGATGAAATAGCCCGCCTCGTAGTAGAACGGGTTGCAACTTTGCGCCAACGCCGTCCGCACCGTAACCAGGCCATGCCCGGATGGCAACCAGTCCGCCCGGACAAAATTCGGCTCCCGCGACCAACTGCCGCTACACACATACTGTTCGTCTGGATCGTAGACACCTGTATCGACAGCCGTCAACGTTGTGGCAATTTTCATCACACTACCGGAGGTGTAGTTGCCCTGCGTCACACGGTTGAGTTGGGGGGTGCGCGGGTTGTCCTGTACACTGGCGACAACCGCATCGGCGGCAGCGCGGCCCACCTCCGGGAACGGCACAAAGGCGTTAGCGTCGTAGGTTGGGTGGCTCACCATCGCCAGGATTTCACCCGTGTTCACATCCATCACAACTGCCGCCGCCCCCCTGCTAGACGGCCCCCAGCTTTCCGCCGCGTTACGATAAGCATCGGCGATCACCTGTTGGGTGTGTGCCTGCAAGCCCGCGTCTAACGTTACCCAGACAGAACGCGCAGGTGTCGGCGGTGCCTCAGCAATCACGCGCACCACCTCTTGCCCGTTGACAATGCTCAGGCGTCCGCCGGGGGCACCGCGCAGCGTCTCGTCCCAGGATGCTTCGATGCCCGTGCGCCCGATGATGTTGTCCTGGTTGAATCCGACCTCCAGCAATGCTGGGATCTCGCCCTCGGTCGGGTAGCCGACGTAGCCGACAACATGCGGGGCCAGCGCCCCCTGTGGGTAGCGGCGCGTGTTAAATGTGCCAAACTCGGCGTCACAGTCGCGCAGCAGGGCGGCCTCATATGCCAGGTACACCGACGGCTCTAACCGGGCGACCTCCGCCAACCAAGTGTCGCCAAATCGTTCGAAGTCCTCGATCACCTCAGCAATGGAGATCTCCTGGGCTTCGGCCAACCCTGCGTAACAGGCGTCGGGGTTTGGCACATTCGCCCGAACAAGGTTCACCGTCACCATGCGCCCGTTCTGGTCCGCGAGGACGGTGCCGTGGCGGTCGTAGATGTTAGCGCGACGGGGAAAGGTGCGTTCCAGGCGCAACGCCCCACCTGCGCCCATCTCGGCGAAGATGTCGCCGGGGGTCCAGGCAATCCGCCAATCGCGGTCTACCGGGTCAATAATCATGCGGAGTTGGCGGCCCGCGTCCGTAAACGAATCCACAATGAGCGTGTCGAAGGTGATGTTATAGCTCAACACGGCGACCGTCGGCGCTTCACGTTGGAGCGACAACGCGGCGTAGTGCACCTGTTGCAGCGTCATATCCAGCGCCACATCCTCGTAAAGCGCGGTGAATTCGTCTAGCGCATACTTATCCCGCGCCGCGAAGGTCAGGAAGCCGTACATCGTCGCGTAGTCGTTCGCCCGCCACGCGTCGAGATACAGCCGAGCGATGTTCTCCGCGCCGTTCAGGTCGTAGTTGTCCGGCAGAGGCGTTGGGGCCAACGTCGGCAGGGGGGTGAGTTCATCACTGCTGTAGACGGGGGCACAGGCGGCCAGGACCAGCAACAGCAGGATCAGCGGGAAATGTCGGAGGTGCACGGCGGTCCCTCAACGGACATACGAACGAGATGCTTATATTGTAATGGGAGGATGATGGTTCTTGCCAGTCGGGAGCGCCCCCCGCGCCCCCCTCGCATTTCAGTTTTTCATGACCTACAGCGTATCCAGCTCGTTGCGGACGGTTTGCAACAACGCCTCGGCGTGGAGTTCGTCCAGCGTGTGACAGGGGCCGCCCAGCCGTTCCGCCAGCTTGTCCGCGAGGCCCTGGTCGAACGCCTTGTGCTCCATGTTAATCGTGATCGTCTTGATCTGCTTCTCGCGGATGGTGTCGGCGATCTTGAAGGCCTCGTCCTGGGGGGCCTCATCGTACATAGAGACATTGCCTGCGCCGTCTGTCAGCAGCACGATCAGCGGCATAATGTCCCTATCTAACATGCGCTCACGTTCGACCGTCTCGTAGCACAGCCACAGCCCGGCGCTGAGGGGCGTCTTACCGCCAACGGGAATGTCTGCTAGGGCTTCCTTAGCGAGTGTCACAGAGTTGGTCGGCGGCAGGACGAGATAGGCGCGGTCCTTGTGGAACACAACCAGTCCGACGCGGTCGCGGCGCTGGTAAGCGTCCGTCAATAGGGACATGATCGCGCCCTTGGTGGCCTGCATCCGCTCGGAAACAGCCATGCTCCACGAGGCGTCTACCGCGAACAACACGAGGTTTCCAGAGCGGCGCACACGAATCTTACGCTGGAGGTCGCTCGTTCGCAGCGCGTAGGCCATCCCAGTTTCGTCTTTTTGATCCTGGCGTTCTTGCTGGTAGAGTGCAGCGGCGCGGAGGGTGGCGTCGAAGGCGATGTCGTTGTGTTGCCCACGGGCCGGGGCGCTGCGGATGTAGCGCCCACGCTTGCGGTCTGTCTGCGTGCGGGACCGCCGCCCGCTCTGCTTGCGGGTCACACGGTCCATATCGCTCTGGAGTTTGTTGGTCTTGAATTCCTCGCCGGACTCAATCTTCTTGCCGCCCTCCCACCAGTAGGCGTCTTGGCCGTCGAACACCTGTTGCGGGGCGGCGTCCGTCTGGCCGAAGTCCGGCACATCCTCCATCTCAGTTGCTACGGATTGGCTTTTTTTTTGACCGGGGTCTGCTCGCCTGCTGCGTCCTCCTGGGCCTCGTCACCGCTACCCCACTCGGAGGCGAGTTCTTCCATATCCTGCTCGACCTTCTCCATGTTGATCGTCGCGTCGGCGAACGGCCCACGCTTGAGGCGGTGTGGGATCGCCAGTTCAATCGCCATGCGGATGTCGCGGTTTTCGATGTTCTGGCGGCCCTCGTAGGCGGCGTGAGCGCGGGCAGCCTTCAAGATCACAAGATCGGCACGGTGGCCGTCAATCTGGAGTTGGCTGGTCATGCTGGCGATGGTGAACAGATCACGCTTGGAGTATGCCACCCCCCCGACGATCTCACGAGCAGCGAGGATTTTCGCCGCGAGTTCATCCTCAGCCGGCCCCCATTCCTCACGGAAGGCGTCGGGGTCAGCCTCATAGGAGATATGCCGTTCTAGGATTTCCATGCGTTCGGTCGCGGAACGAATGCCGTGAACCTCAACGGACAGCGCGAAACGGTCCAACAGTTGCGGGCGCAGGTCGCCCTCCTCCGGGTTCATCGTCCCAACGAGGATAAACCGCGCTGGGTGGCTAAAGCTAATCCCCTCGCGCTCCACCACGTTGACGCCCATCGCGGCGCTGTCCAGTAGCAGGTCAACAACATGGTCGTCCAGCAGGTTAATCTCGTCAATGTAGAGAATCCCCCGGTTGGCGGAGGCCAGCACACCCGGTTCGAAGTGGCGCTCACCGCGTTGGATGGCCTTCTCGATGTCCAGTGTGCCAACAACGCGGTCCTCGGTGGCGCTCACTGGGAGGTCTACGAAGGGAATACGGCGCTTTTCCACCGGGGGTTTGCCCCCGGCGTAACGCTCGCGCACTTCGTCGGACCAGGTGGACGGGCGGGTGGGGTCGTCGCCGTAGGGTGAATCCGCGATCACGTCCATATCCGGCAACAGGGCGGCCAGCGCACGGGCGGCGGTCGATTTGCCAGTGCCGCGCTCGCCGCGTACCAGCACGCCACCAATCCGCATGTCAACGGCGTTGAGGATCAGCGCGCGTTTCATCGTCGCCTGCCCGACAATCGCGGTGAAGGGGTAAACGGGGGGTCGTCTGCTCATGGGAAGATTTTCCAGTTCTGTATTAGCTCTGTGTAGCGGATTATAACGGAGGGAGTGCGCGTATGCCTACCCTGCACGACACAGAACATATAGAATACTCAGGCGGCTAACAAGCGATAAAGGACGCAATCACCTTGAAAGCTCAGGATATTGTCATCGTCGGCTGTGGACGTTTGGGGGCGATGCTGGCCCACGAATTCAGTGTGGAAGGACACCGGGTCGCCATTATCGACAAACGCAAAGAGATGTTCGAGAAGCTGAATTTCGACTTTGGCGGGTTTACCATCGTCGGCGATGCGACGGAGTTTGGGGTGTTGAAACATGTGATTACTGATGAAACCAATTACGTGTTCGCCTGTACCTCGCAGGACAACACAAACCTGATGGTGGCGCAGGTAGCGCGGGATGTATTGGGCGTTAAACAGGTGGTGGCACGGGTGTACGACCCCAACCGGGAGGCGCTCTATGCAGACTTGGGCGTACCGACGATTAACCCCACAACATTGTCCGCGAGGCAATTTATGAGCATTGTTCATCACGCGCAGAAGGACGCAAAGCCGTAAATATGTATATTATCATTGTTGGCGGCCAACAAACCGCCTATTTTCTCACCCGTCGTTTTACAGACCGCGCCGATACCGTCGTTCTCGTTAACGAGGATATAGCAGCCTGCCGCGAGTTGACCGAACACACAGACGCGCTGGTCATTCACGGGGACGGCTCCGACCCGAAAATATTGGAACAGGCTGGCGCACGCAAGGCCGATATTGTGCTGGCGATCACCCCAGAGGACCAGGACAATCTGATTACCTGTCAGATCGCCATGAAAATGTTTGGCGTGCCCAGGGCCGTGACCATCGTGAACGACCCAGATAACGAGCAGGTATTTGATAAGCTGGGCGTTCATGCGGTGTTCTCCACAGCCAAGGTTATCGGGTCGATCCTCGACCAAGAGACGAACTTCGAGCAGATCACCGAGATTATGCCCATTGCTGGGGGCAAACTCACCATTAATGATGTGCGTTTGGACCAGCGAGCACCCGTAGTCGGTCATAAACTGGCGGAGATTGAGCTGTCCGGCGAGACATTGGTGGCGGGGATCGTCCGGGGGGAGCGGGTTTTGGTCCCCAACGGGCAGACAACCCTGCTGGCCGGGGATCATCTGCTGGTCATCAGCACACTAGACAATGCCAAGCCGGACATCGCGGCGCTGTGCGGAGAAACCCACTAGATGCGACAACGCGCCTACCTGCTTGAGCGGTATCAGCTAATGTTGGGGTATCTAGGGGTACTGTGGGTGGTAATGGGGGCGGTGTACCTGTTGCCATTATTTTCGCTGTTCTTTTGGCCGGAGGACCTACCCCACGCCCTGCCGCTGGGTCTGGTGGCGGGGTTGCTGGCCTTCAGTGGGGGGGGCTTATGGCATCGCTTCCTGCGGAACGCACCAAGCCGCGAGATTACCATGCCAGAAGGAGCCGCGATTGTCACCGGCGCGTGGTTCACGGCAACCCTAACCGGGGTGATCCCCTTTTTATGGGGGGGGGGGCTGGGGTTAGGGTTCACACAGGCCGTTTTTGAATCGACAAGCGCCTGGACCTCGGCAGGGCTAACCGTCGTTGATGTGACGACCGCCCCACAGATCATGCTGTTATACCGCAGTACGCTACAACTCGCCGGGGGTGCAGGGCTGGCAATCCTGGCGTTGGCCGCCGTGAGTGGCCCCATTGGCTATGGCATCAGCCAGACCGAAGGCCGGGCGGACAAGCTGGCCCCACACGTTCGCAACTCCGCCAGCATCGTGTTAACGCTCTACTCCACCTACGTTGTGTTGGGGGTGGTTAGCCTGTATATCGTCGGCATGTCCCCCTTTGACGCAGTCAATCACGCCTTTACAGCGGTCGCGACGGGCGGTTTTTCGACACGCGCCGAGTCCATCGGCTACTGGGACAGCGCCCAGGTTGAGGCCGTTATCATCGTGCTGATGCTATTGGGGTCGGTCAACTTCCTGACGGTCTACACGCTACTGCGCGGCAAGTGGAGTGCCGTTGCCCACAATGGCGAACTCCGGCTGTATGGGTTTCTGTTGCTTTTTGGCATCGCGCTACTGTTGGTGTTGGTCACCTTGGGCCTCTACCCGACGGCCAACAAAGCGGTTCGTGTCGCCGTTTTTGAGGTGGTGAGCGCCATTTCAACGGCGGGGTTTAACACCGTCAACTACAGCGATTGGGGCGATTTCGGCTTTTTGCTCATGATTATACTGATGTTGGTCGGTGGGGGTAGCGGTTCAACCGCCGGGGGCCTCAAGCTGTCGCGCATCTACGTGTTGTATCAGGCGATTCGCTGGGAGATACACCGGGCATCCCTACCCACCAATGCAGTGAATGAGCCGCGCTTGTGGCAGGGGGACGGCTTTTCCATCCTCACGAGTGACCAGGTTCGCAGCGTGGGGCTGTTTGTCGGCATGTACGTGAGCCTGGTATTTGTGGGGAGTGGGGTAATGGTGGCGCACGGCTACACCCTGTCAGAGAGCCTGTTTGAATTCACTAGCACGTTGGGGACAGTGGGGCTATCCGTTGGCGTCACTAGCCCGGATGCCCCGGTGTTGATCCTATGGACGCAGGTCGTAGCGATGCTGTTGGGACGCTTAGAAATTTTCGCGGTGTTCATTGGCCTGCGCAAGATGGCACAGGATGGGCTGGAATTCGTGGCATTGGGGCGTAAAGACGAACTATCGGGCTTGCGACCGCGATGACCAGGGCTTTGGGCAGGGGTGTTCAGTGTGTTTACAGGCCATTTTCGTTGCAAGACGAGTATCATAGCGGCATAATAGGTGGACGAGACACGAACCGAGAGAGGTATATTCACGATGGGTATGGACCGCGATACATTTCGTAAAGTTGTGCAAATTCTGACGCCCCAGGTGGGCGGTGAGGCTGCGCGGAGTGCGCTGGTAACTGAGGCCTGGAAGGACGCCCCGAACTTGCAGGCGCAGGTCAATTACAGTGGTCCAGCAAATGTCTTTGCGGCGAACTTGGTATCAACCGGGGAGCGTTTCGGCAATGTTAAGGGGCGGGCGGCGGTGTTGTACCTGCTGGACTACGTCGAGATGTTTGTGAGCGAGGAAAAAGCCGACGAAATCGAGGCGATCAAGGCGGCGTTGGGTGATCCTAGCGCAGCCGCACCTGCTACCACCCCAACCACGCAACCCGCTGGCGGAACCAACCTGGGGAACGTGACTGGAAAAATGATCAACATCGGCGGGACCATCAACATCTACGGCAACGCGGATGATTTCCAAAACCCGCCTGCGTCTACGGCTTCACCTGGCAAGTCGGCCAACGGCCCCATCACCCGCGATCAAGTGTTCATGAGCTACAGCCACAGGGAAACCGAGTGGATGAAGCGCCTGATGACGAGCCTCAAGCCCCGGATGCGTTTTGGCGGCATTAGTGTTTGGAATGACGAACACATCAAGGTTGGGGCACAGTGGCGCAAGGAAATCGACAACGCGCTGGCAGCGGCACGTGTCGCCGTGATGTTAGTCAGTTCGGATTTCCTCGCCTCCAGCTTCATTATGGAGCAGGAAGTCCCCGTGATTTTGCAGGCCGCCGAGAACAGCCTGCTAACCGTGGTGTGGATACCGTTGACTTTCAGCGGTGTGAAACACACGCCCATCATCAACTATCAATGCGCAGGGACACCGCTCGTCGGCCCTAATACCCCCCTCATCAGCCTGGATGCCGCCAAACAAAGCCAAGTACTAGAACGCATTGCTGATGAGATCATGGAAGTCTACAACCACGAACAAACGAGCTAACGGCATGTCCCACCGCGCCCGGTTGGTCTTGGTTGGCTTCGGGTTGGTGCTGGGGGGGCTACTGGCAGGTGGGGGATGGTGGCTGCTACGGCCCCCCGCCTGCGTCCCGGACCTCGACATAGGAACAGCATTGGGGGACATCGCCGCCTACCGAGAGCCGTGTGTCGCCTTCACCTGGGACCCCCGCGACCCCGGCTACGACAACCACCTCATCCGCTACAACAACCTGGGCTTTCATGACGAGATCGTCACGGTAGACAAGCCGGACGGCGTCTATCGGATACTCATCCTGGGGGACAGTTATCCACAGGGGTTGCAGGTGCCGCGTGAACAGGGCTTTCCTGATCTCATTGAGACGCGGCTAAACGCCGAGCGTGACGGGCGCTACGAGGTGCTGAACTTCGGTATCGACACGCTTGGCACCGACCGAATGCTCATGTTATATGCGCTGGCGGGGTATCGCTTCGACGCGGACTTGGTGCTGGTCGTGACCTACGTCGGCAACGACATTCAGAACAACAGCATCGAACTTGCGGCCTTACGAAATGAGGGGTACAGCCCACGTCCGTTCTTTAAGTTGGACGCTGGCGGCAATCTGCGGCTGTACAACTGGCGCGGGACCCTCCCAGACGACAGCGCACCCGCCCCGAACTGGTTACAACGCGCCGTGCTATCACGCCCCTACCCGGTTATGACGCCAGAGGCTCCCGCCGTCCTGAGCACGGACCCATACACACTCGAATATCCGGCACAGTTGGGGCTGTACTTGCCGGAGGACGACACCTGGGCGGAAGCATGGGCGGTCAGCGGGGCGATCCTGGACCAGTTTGCCGAAATCGTCCCGGCACAGGGGAGCGCATTAGGCGTGGTCGTCATTCCAGACCGCCGGGCAGTGCATCGCGAGGACTACGCCGACACCCAGGCACAGTATCCGTTCATCGGCGACTATGACGCGGTGGCCCCGGTTACACGGACAGTCGAGCAGGCAACAGCAGCGGGGATACCTGTGCTAAACACGCGCTCGGCGTTGCGGGTGTTGGAAGGCGCGGGGGGGCGGGCCTTCCTCAAGTTAGACGGGCATCTGTCGCCGGAGGGGCATCAGGTAGTGGGGGACACGCTCTACGACTGGCTGACCACCGTCTACGACCTGCCTTAGATGCACCACACAGGTACAATAGGGGCATGTTCAAAGATAAACGAGGATGATGCTTCATGATTGAGGACAAGTCCAACGCCCGCTGGATTGCAATCGCGGGTGGGGTGTTTTTCGTGTCGGCGTGTGCGGCCTGCCTGCTGCTAACCGTGTTGCTGTCCAGCGCCTACAGCGGGGAAACAATACGCCTGCGGAATCCGTTTGCGCCGCCGACGCTGGCCCCGGTGGTTGCGGATAATGGGACGACCGGGGGCACCAGCGGCACGGGCGCAACGGGGAACAACGGTGGCACGTCAGGTAGCGCGGGCGCAACAGGTAACGCGACCGTCGTCGTCCCGGCAACAGGCAACGCCTCCGCCTTCCTGCCAACCCTCAGCGGTTACACCACTGCCGACGCCAGCAACTTCGAGGACGCGCTGAACCTCGTGTTGGGCGCCCAGTCCGCCGATGCGAACACCTTCAGCGCCCAGAGCGTGAGCGTCAGCACGATTGCGACAACGGTTCTGGTGTCGCGCCTGGACGAGTTCGTGGCGTGTTATCAACGGTCCGGGGCGGTAGACGGGCGCGTGTACATCCGGGCGGACTTGGCGACAATTACGTCCGGGGGCATCCCACCAATGGGCGCGGTGGTGGTCGCAAACAATGACCGCTTGCAGCAGGCGCTACTCGACTGCGTGATCTCGCCGAACGACTCCGGCGGCTTTAGCGCCCAGTCCGCAGACCAACCGTGCGGTAACTTTGGCACCTTCACCGCCAACAACGACACCTTCACTTACCTGTATGCGGGGACATCATCGGCGTTCTGTGGCCCGGTGGAGAGCTATTTCGGCGGGTTTGTCGGGTAGGAACCTCCCCCCTAAATCCCCTCTGCAAGATGGAGAGGGGACCTCAAATCTAGCCCGCGTGGATCATCATCAAGGTGGGCTTAGTCGTCTACAGAAACGGTAGCCCGCCCGAAGTTATTGTCCTCGTTTGGTTCTACGACAAACTCATTCATGTCAATGCGGCAGATAATCGTCACATCGGAGCCGCCCCCTTCTTCCAGGCGCAGCGGCAATGCGACGTTGGTGCTGCCGCCCGGCTCCAGGTTTCCCGCGTTGACGGATACCGAGGCGTTCATCGGCTCCACATTGCAGAACAGTTGCGACTCTGGCAGGAACAGCACACCATCGTTACGAACCCCGACGATAATCTGAAAGGCTTCGCCCTCCTTCACGTCACGGTCCGCCCGCACGCTGGTAATCACCGCATCAGCCAACGGCGGCACCTCCGGCGTGGCAGTGGGAACCGGGGTTGGTGTGACAGGTGGTACTGGCGGCTGGACCGGCTCTACGTCTAAGATGCTGCCGCGTAGGGTCACGACACTGGGGGCCACCCATCCTTCTGTACCGTCGGGGGTTTCCACCAACAGCCAGTTATTGCGGTTGCTGCGCCCCAACACCACCAACTCTGTACCGGGGTCCAGGGCGGCGTTGACGCCGAACAGCGTGCTGTCCCCGGCTCGCAAGTTCGCCACCACAATCACCTGGGCGGTTGTCTCGCCATCCAGCACGACAATCCCGTCGGTGGGGGTCGGCTGGAGGGGGTCACGCGTGCCAAGCGGTGCAGGCGTTGCGAAGGCTCCCGGCTGGGCACCAAGCCCGGCCCCGGCGGTCGCCGTGAGTGCCAACAGTGCGCTGGCAATGGCGTCATCTCCGTCCAACGGTCCATCAGGCTCTGGTGAGGCGTTGTCCACACGCAGCGGCGATACCACAACATGACGTGGCTCACCATTTTGCAGGTTGATCTTCAGCCGCAGTTCGTAAAGCCCATCCGGTGCGACCGTCGTGTCCCACACACCCAGCGGCCCATCGGTAACAGGGCGCGTGCGGGGGAGCGTCGCCGGGAACCACGGCGTATCCTCGCCGTCACGCGGGAGCAGGTCGTCCCCCAATGGACGGTACTCGATGAAGTAGTTCACCTGGCCCAGAACATTGGCCGTACCTACGATGTCAGCCTCACCACCGACCACAAACACAGGCGGTGGGAAGGTAATATCGGCCTCGGTATTTGGTTGCAGCCATGCCGGGGCCGCCAGCACAAACAGGGCAATGAGTAACAGCATGGAACGTTGGAACATGGGCGCGTTTTTTCCTTATGGATTTTTAGCTAGACCGGGTGCTGACGCGATGCACCACCACCTTGCCGAGGTTGCCCCGCGTCACGCCTGTAATTTCCATATCTGCCGGGTCACCGTCCGTGGTGACATTCCGCTGCATCCAGTAACCGAGCGGCTGCGACACCACCACTGCCGCAATCATGCTGAACATGACCAGCGGGAAGCGGTCGCGCATGTCCCCTGGCTTACGAATCCCCTGCGTGGTGAGCATCGCCGTGGCACTCGTAACCGCCCCCGTCGTGACGAGATTCGTCCCGCAGTTGGGGTGGATCGCCAGCCGCACCTCCCCCTGCTGCAACCGGGCCAGCGCGTCTTCAGCCGCCCGTTTGACCTGTGCAGTCGGGACATCCCCGAACAGCGTGAAACCGCCCGCATCACTAATCCCAGACATCCGCAGGCCACGAACCCGGCTACTCAGCACATGAATCGTCGCATGTTCGAAGGCGTGGTTACGGCGGGTCTGGCGAACCACTGGTAAATCTAGAGCAGAGGACATAATACGGTCGGCTTTCGAGTGACGGTAAAGGAATACCCTAACTGTAGCACGGGGGTGCGTCCGCTGCAAAGCAGGCAAGATCGACTAGAATAGGATGAGAACAAGCCGATATGCGGTGAATAGGAGTTTTCATGCGACAACGATTTGGCTGGCTACTGGTGTTACTGCTGTTGCTATGGGGGGGCATCGCCTATGCCCAGGATGCTGACGACCCCACCCCTGCCCCGGATGCAGACGCTTCCCCCGCGACGTTCACCAACCGCCCCAGGCCGACCGAGGGCACAATTGAGATCGGACAGACGGTGCAGGGGGTGCTCAGTGATGACCTACCGCGTGCCGTATACCGGGTCGCATTACAGGCAGGGCAAACGTACCGTATCAACCTACGGTCTGAGGATTTCGACACCTACATGCTCGTGACCGACGAGAACGAACGGCCTATCACCGACGATGACGACGGTGGCGACGGGACCAACTCTCGGCTAGTGGCCTTCACCCCATCAGCGGACGGGGTGTACCGCGTTGAGGTGACTAGCTTCCCCTTTGTGACCACTGCCACCCCTGTCGCTGGCGGCTTCACGCTGCGGGTGGATGCAGTACGAACCCAGCAGATTGCGGATAATGAGCCGCTTCAGGGGGAACTCGGCTTGGGCGAACTCGTGGTCTATACCTTTAACGGCCAGGAGGGAGAACTCGTCGTAATTAGCGCCATCTCAGAGGCATTCGATACGGTCCTCACGCTGTCGCAAGGTGGGGAACAAATCGCCGCTGACGACGACGGCGGCGAGGGGACCAACTCCATGTTGGGGCCGGTGACACTTCCGGCGGACGGCGTTTATGTGGTCGGGGTACGTGGGTTCTCGGCAGATGCCACCGGGGCCTTTGAGGTTGCGTTGGGGCGCAGCGAGGCACGCGTTGTCGATTACGGGGAACGGCTGACACTCAACGCGGTTGCAGGTATTCCGGAGGTCGTGCAGCTTGAGGCCTTCGACGGGGACCTGGTGGAACTGCGGCTGTCTGGGGAAGATGCTGTCTTTGTCATGCGTGCGCCTGCTGGCGAGCCAATCACAGAAGGCGTGACGCGGTTTACTGGCAACGCAGACGAAGCCCCGCCGATCCTGTTTGAAGTGTTGGAAACCGGGGCGCACGCGCTGGTGATCTTGCCGCTGGCCTCCGGCACCATCGAGGTGTCGATGGTATTGGGGCGTTACGCCCCGGTAAACGAAATCGGAACCCTGGTGTCGATGAACCAGGATGGGCAGGGGTTCGCCCAGTTTGACGTTGAAGCCGGGGAGCGCGTCACCCTGACGTTTATCGCACAGGACAACCCGCGCTGGGAACTGGATGTCAACGTCATGCAAAATGAACAGGTGGTGGCCCGTTACAGCGGGTTCGGCGGCGCGGCACTGACGTTTACCGTGACCTTTGCCGAGGCGGGGACAGTACAATTACGGCTGCGCGATTTCGCCTTTACCGACGCCTACCAGGTCCAGGCGGTGCGCCCCGTGCCGGAGGAGAAAGACTAAGGCCATTCCAGCGAAATGTCGGAGCAAGGTCATCAACAACCTGGGTCACTTCTACCATCTGTTCAAACAAAGCTGGGACTGTTCCCCCCGGTGTGCCTGTGTGGGAGCTAGACGACACCAGCGCCGCACCGGATATGATCTATGTTATGTTCCCCGGTAACGTCGGCGGGGTAACGGCTATTGCAGACGCGCTCAAAAATTAATATGGGCTGTAAAATCATAAGAGGTCACGCCAAAAATCTTACAAAAATTTGCAATTTTCTTAAATCAAATTATACTGAAATTGTCTAGCTTTACATACGTATGCAAACTTAGAATACCGCAAAGCTAAGCAAAAAATTTTAACCTTCATTTTAGGAGCAACACAACACATGAAGCGTAAACTTACTATGCTTGTCCTGAGCGTGCTGCTCGTGATAGCCTTTGCCCTACCACTCGGCGCACAGGACGTAGATGTGCTGGACCCGGCTACCTTCGGCCTAAACCCAGACCGCCCCTACGAAGGGACCGAGTTACAGTTCTTGATCTGCTGTAACACCGCCCCGCAGTTCGCGTCCCTGGCTGCCAAAACCGAGGCTGAGTTCACCGAGATGACAGGTATCACCGTCACCTGGGGCGACCTTCCCTTCGGTTCCTTCCAGGAACAGCTTTACCTGGAGGCCAACAACCCCAACACTGAGTTTGACATTGTTGCCTGGGTAGACGCCTGGGGCCAGAACATCGAGAGCAGCCTGCTCCCGCTCAACGACTTCGTTGAGGAGGCTGGCTTCGACATGACGGACTACTCCCCAGCTTACCTCGCCGCCAGCACCCTCGACTCCGAGGACGACACCATCTACGGGTTGCCGCTACGTGGACACCCGCAGATGTTGATGTACCGTGCCGACGTGTTCGAGGAGCTTGGCCTAGAAGTCCCGCAGACCTGGCAGGAAGTCAGCGCCGCCGCTGAGATCATCGCGGCTGAGACAGACCTAGAGCCGATCTCCATGTACTACGGCATCAACGTGGACCAGAACCTATTCAACTGGTACAGCCACCTGTGGGGCGCTGGCGCAGACATTATCGACGAGAACTTTGAGCCAGCCTTCAACACGCCAGAGGGCATCGCCGCCACTGAGCAATACTTGAGCTACCTGCGGAACGGCTATACCCAGCCGTCCTCCGTGGCCTTCAACGAGCAGGAGGCCAACCAGGAAATCGTACAGGGCCGTAGCGCCATGTTCGTCGGCTGGTGGTGGATGGCCTCCCGCCTGACGACCAGCGAGAACGCCGATGTTGCTGAGAATGCTGCTTTCGCCCCGGCCCCTGGCTGGGACGGCGGGACGACCGCTTCCTACGGCTACCTATGGCCGACGGGCGTGCTGGCACAGTCCGACAGCCAGGAAGCCGCCCTGGAGTTCCTGAAGTGGATGGCCCACCCCATCACCGAGCGCCGTGTGGTGCTGGACGCTGAGGACTCGGCACTGGACACGAACGTCGCCGTGCGCCTCTCCGTATTGGCTGACGAGGAAGTAAATGAGGTCCACGACGGCCTACAAGGTATCGCCTCCGAGATTCTGGCCGAGGCCCGCACCATCCCGCTCATCCCAGAGTACACAGACATGATCCCGATTCTCGCCGAGGCCATCAACGAGTTAGCCGTTGACGAAGGCGCAGACGTACAGGAGGTGCTGGACCTCGCCGCAGAGGACGTGCGCGACATCCTGGAAGATGCCGGATACTACGAATAAACCACCCCGGAGGACTGTAACAACGGTTCCCCTCTCACCGAAATCGTTCATAGGAAAAAAACTTGCAGGGGTTCAATCAACGAACCCCTGCTGTGTTTGATGGATAAGAGGTGATTTTTATGCTACGAACCAATAAAACGATTGTGTGGACGTTGCTCTCCCCGGCGCTTTTCATCATCGCGGCGACAACCACGTACCCGCTATTGGCGGCCCTTTATTTCAGTTTCCACAATTACACGCTACGCCGTGCGCCGGAGTGGGGGTTGCGCTTTGGCCGCGAGGGCGAACCGTTTTTGATGTTTAACCCGTCCTTGCTGACGTTTGCCAACTATATTGACGCCTTCGATGACCGCCGTTTTATTAACAGCCTGAACGTGACCTTCTGGTTTACGGTGCTGAGTGTGGTCCTCAGCGTCGTGATTGGCCTTTCGATTGCCATTCTCGTGCAGAAAGAGGGCAAACTGCAAACGCTCACCAAGGTATTGCTGATCTTCCCCTTCGCCGTGAGTCCGGCGCTAAAGGGCTATAGCTGGCGCTTCATGCTCAACGAGAACTACGGCATCTACGACCTATTGATCGACCGGGGCATCGTCATGCCCATCAACGGTCTATACAGCGTTCTCAACGCGCTACCACTGGTTAACATACCGCTTATCAGTACCGAAATCGTCTGGCTGGGCGACGAGTTTTGGGCGCTGTTCATGCTAGCGATGAGCGAGGTGTGGGGCTGGGCACCGCTGATTGCGCTGATGTTCGTCGGTGCGTTGGGGTCCATCGACAAGCAGATTTTCGAGGCTGCCCGCATCGACGGGGCCAACGCCGTCGAGATTTTCTACCGCATCACACTCCCACTACTGCGCCCCGTGATCCTCATCGTGACAATGCTCAAGACAATCTTCAGCCTCAAGATGTTCGACCAGGTAGTGACGATGACCGGCGGTGGCCCGGTGCGTGCCACACAAACTATCAACTTCTACATTCACAACGTCGGTTTCGTGCGTAGCCTAGACATCGGCTATGCCTCCGCAATGGCCTACATCCTCGTCATCGTGTTGACGATCTGCGCCGCTGTTTATGTCAAACTTGTCCTGAACCGTGCGAGCTAAAGGAGCCTATATCCCATGACAACAACACAAGTGGGGTCTGTCTCGCGGCAGGCCACGTCAGCAGCGACCAAGACCCCGGCAGGGTGGTGGCAACGGTTAGGACAGGTTGGGGAGGTGGTTGGCCTCTTAGCCATCATCGCCTTTATCATGCTGCCGATTGTGTGGCTGGCGATCACGGCCTTTAAGCCGCAGGAGAAAACCTACACCACGGATGTGATCTTCACGCCCACGATAGACAACTTCCGCATCATCTTTGGCGAAGGGTCGATTCTCGTCAACGAGGACAGCGAGCGCGAACGTGGCGAGGTGGGCCGTAACATGTGGCCGAACGTGCTCAACAGCATCATCGTGAGCACCATCACCGTGCTGATTGCGATTCCGCTGGCGACAATGGCCGCCTATGTGTTTAGCCGATACAACTTCTTCGGGAATCAGTTTTTGCTCGTGTGGATTCTGACGACGCAGTTTATCCCGGCGATTATCGTGGCAATTCCGTTCTTCACGCTGTTCCAGCGGCTTGAGTTCTTCGGGCAGCCGTTACTCGGCACCCGAATTGGCCTCGTCATCGTGAACATGTCCATCGTGTTGCCCTACGCCATCTGGATGATTAAGGGCTTCGTGGACGCCATGCCGCAGGAAGTGGAGGAGGCCGCCTTTGTGGACGGCTGCAACGAGTGGCAGGTGTTGTGGTTCGTCTCCGTGCCGATGGTGCGCCCCGGTGTGCTGGTGGCAGCGGTGTTCTCGTTCATTATGTCGTGGAACGAGTTCCTGTTCGCGCTCATCATCGGGCGGGAGATGCGAACGATGCAGGTCGCCCTGATGACGACCAGCGGCGCACGCGGTATTATGTGGGAACAGATGGCAGCAGCGGGCCTGGTGGTGATGGTGCCGATCTTCGTGATGGCGCTGTTCATCCGCAAGAACGTTGTGAGCGGCCTTACGATGGGTGCGGTCAAGTAGATGGCGAACGACGCGCTACTTACGGCGCTGGCCGCCTACGACACGCCCACCATCTGCAACGTGATCGAGTTGTTTGAGGTGCGCCCACGCCACACCGGGTACGTGAAGGATGCGCGTATCCGGGCGAACTCCCCGGCATTGCCGCCCGCCGTCGGCTATGCAGCGACGGCGTTGGCCCGTTCGACATACCCACCACAGGGCAAGGACAAAGGCTATCCGTGGCTGGGGGAGCAGGTTCGGCGGTTTGCCGAGTTGGACGGGCCGCCTATCGTCGTGATCCAAGACCTCGATAATCCCCCGGTTGCGGCTATGTTCGGCGAAATCATGTGTACGACGTATCGCGCCTTCGGCGGACGCGCCCTGCTCACCAACGGGGCCGGGCGCGATGTGGCGCAGGTGGCGGCATTGGGCGACTTCCAACTGTTTACCTGTGGCGAAATCGCCTCACATGGCTACTTTCACCTGACGGATTTATATGTCCCGGTAGAGATTGGCGGACAGGTCATCTACCCCAACGACCTACTCCACGCCGACCGCGACGGGATCACGCAGATTCCGGCGGACATCGCCGCCGAAATCCCGGACGCCGCCGCCGAATTTATGGAGAGCGAGCGCGTTTTCCTGGAGGTACTAAGACAGCCTAATGTGACTATGGAGCAGTTCAAAGCCGCCCGTGCGGAGTCCAAGGCCCTACAGAAGCGCCTCGGTCAACGGATCTCGCGCCGAACTGAAAACAGCGGTTAACTGTCGGTAACGCGCAAGCGACCACCAAACATCGCCGAGAGGTCCATTTTACGCATCACCGTCGCCGCCAAGCATTCCACCGCACAGCGTGCCGCCGCCACCATATCCGCATGGGCCACACCCCCCTTACCCCGTCACATCCCACGCGGCAAGGTCGGACATAAACTGGTGGTCCGTCAGGTCCATCTTGAGCGGCGTCAGGCTTGCGTAGCCGTTGTGGACCGCCCACAGGTCCGTGCCGAGCGTGTCCGTGACGCCCGTTGGCTCCTCGCCCACCACCTGTACGATGTTGCCCTTGCGGACCAACTCATCGTTGTAGATGCGAACGCCCGTGCGCGTGAGACGCAGGCCCTTCACGTCTATCCCATACGGCACATTCAGGTTCAACGCGGTGAACTCCGGCATACTGTGGTCCAGCATCCGCGCCACCACCCGCGCCGCCATCCGTGCAGCGACCTCATATTCCTCAACTCGGTTGGCCTGCTGGTTGTTCAGCGACACGGCCAACGCCGGAATCCCGTTAAGCACCGCCTCCAACGCCGCCGAGACTGTCCCGCTGTAGAACACATCCTGGCCCATGTTCGCGCCTCGGTTGATCCCACTCACGACCAGGCGCGGCGGCCAGTCCACCAACCCGTGCGCCGCCACCGCGATGCAGTCCGCCGGAGAGCCATGTACCGCCACCGCCGGGGTACTATCTGTTAAAGTCAGGTTCTCGTCCACTTGAATATCTGAGAAGAGGTTGATCTTGTGGCCGCTCATGCTCTGGTTCTCTGCGGGTGCAATCACCTGCACTTTGTCCGCAATGCCACGCATGGCCCCGGCCAACGCGAGGATACCCGGCGCGTCTACCCCGTCGTCATTTGTAATGAGAATGTAGGTCATCGGTAAAAGTTCTTTCGTCTGTCGTCCGTTTGGCCTGCACTATGGCAATTCTAACTTGCGCTTTCGGTGTGGATGGCCCATAGTGAGAGGTAGACATCCATAAATCACCCACTTTTCCCCTAAATTAAAATCATACCTTGTGATTCTTAACAACACGCTTCATTAGAAATGTTGTACGATGCGTGCATGGCGGCGCATATTGCGTTGTCATGATATACCCATTGTCGAGCCGATTGCACGACAAATCTAGGGGAGGTAATCACCCATGCCATACGACCCAGCATTCCAGAATAATTTCGTCGAGGGGGTCAACCGCTTTCAAAACGCCCGGATGCAGGCCTTCTGGCAGGAAGCCTTTGCCCTGTTGCGTGGGCGGTCCACCGCGTTAATGAGCTTCGACGACATCCGTGAGCGCCTGAAGTTAAGCGAGGAGAGCTACAAAGGCTTCCAGGACATTCCGATTAATCAGATCGTGGGGAGCGTGGGCCGCTACCGCGACTTTACCAACCGCTTTCTCCCGCGTCGGGGGCAAATGCAAGAGCGGTGGAGCCGCATCTACGCCCAGGCCAACAGCATGGAGGGGCTACCTGCTATCGAGGTCTACAAGGTCGGCGATGTCTACTTCGTGCGCGACGGCAACCACCGAGTATCAGTGGCGCGTCAGCTCAAAATGGCAACGATCCAGGCACAGGTGACAGAACTTCGCACGCCCATCGCACTTACACCCAACATCAGCCCAGAAGAGCTAGACAAGGCCACTGCTTACGCGCAGTTCCTAGCGGCGACCGGGTTAACCCGCACCCGCCCACATCACCAGCCGCTGCAACTGAGCGAGCCGAGCCGCTATGGGGAACTGATGGAGAAGATTCACACACACATGGCGATTCTGTCGCTGATTGAGGAGCGCGAGGTCCCCCTAATGGACGCGGCGGCCCACTGGTACGACAACGTCTACCGTCCTGCCGTGACGCTCATCCGCAAGTACGAGGTACTGGACGATATGCCCAAGCGCACTGCGGGGCCACGCACCGAGAGCGACCTATTCCTCTGGATGGTGGGGCATCTGCACGAGATCATGGCACATGAACAGGCCGAGAACGGCGACAAAACCACCCCGCGTTACGGCGACGCCCTGGCGGACTTCCTCGAAGAAACGGACCGTGACGTTCCCCAGGAACTCGTGGAGAAGGACAACGCGGACGCGCTTATCACGCAGACACAGGTGATGCGTGCGCTGCACCGCCACGACCACCACGGGCCGTTCAGCGGCAACAACGTCCACACACCACGCCCCTATGGCATGTAGGACCACCAAGTCGTTTCCAAGCAAGACCTAACAGGACTCTAACAAGCATTCCACGCGACACAATCGTAGAATGCGGGTTGAAGAATATTGCGTCAACCTCAAGAGTCAAATAGGAGACATCTTGCGAACCAATACCCGTCCGAAGCAGCCCCACGCTGCACCGCCCGACATTCGTTACATCATCCTGAGCACCCCCGTTCTGTTGCTGGCGAGCTTCGTCGCAGCGGTGGGGGTGAATTTGTTTTTGATTCCCGCGCAACTCGCCCCCGGCGGTGTCATCGGCCTCGGCATTATCATCGAATCTCTAGCCCCAGTTCCCGTCTCACTGACGGTCTTCCTGGGGAATATTATCTTGCTCGCGCTTGGCTATCGCGAACTCGGCGGTTGGAACACTGTGATTATGTCCGCGATCTTCGCAACAGCCTTCTCGATCAATATCGAACTCACTGGCGGCTTCGTCCCCCCCACCGGCCTCAGCGACGAACGCCTGTTGAACGCACTCTATGGCGGCGTAACTGGCGGCATTGCGGGCGGCATGGTCTATCGTACCGGGTCCACGTTAGGCGGCAGCACCATCATCACCCGGATGCTCAACAATCGCTTTGGGATTCCCACCAGCACGGGGTACCTGTATGTAGACTCCGTTGTGATACTGGCGGCGGGGTTAATCTTCGGCTGGGAGGCGTCGTTGTTCTCGCTAATTACGCTCGTCGTGGACGGTTTCGTGGCGGACTACGTGCTGGAGGGGCCGAGCCTTATTCGCATCGTCACCATCATCACGGACAAGCCCGTGGCCGTCTCCAACGCTATCATAGCGGGGATGAACCGAGGTGTGACGTCGTGGACCGGGCAAGGCCGCTACACCAACCAGTCCCATGAGGTGCTGTTTGTGACGATAACGCGCTCCCAGGTGAGACAGCTACAGCGCATCGTTGACGACGCCGACCCTTCCGCCTTCATGGTGATCGGCCACGGGCTTGTGGCGTATGGCGGTGGTTTTAAGGGCAAGGGCCGCGCTGGACGGCTCCCACGCAAGCTCCAGACCGTCAACAGCCTGTTCAAGAAGACGCCGGAGGCTGAGGCCGTCTCCCCCACCCCGGCGGAAAGCCCGGTCCCCCAAACCTACTCCGGGGATTAGGTCCCATCTTGCCAGTGGGCGGTGGCCGAAGCCAGCCAGCGCCCAGTGTGTAGTCCCCCTTACAACACGACGTGTGCTTTCGGTGTACGCTGGGGCTGTTTGATAGACAAAATCATCTCACAAGGACAATCCCGTATGAAAAAACATATAATGGTCGGGCTGGTAGCGTTGGCGGTGGCCGCCTGCTCTGCTGCCCCAGCAACGGTAGCGCCGACCGAAGCGATTGCGACTGCCGAACCGACCACCATTGTTGAAGCGGTGGAACCAACCACCGAGCCAACCCTTGCGCCCCCCGCTGACGCCGAAGCTCCGGCCATGGACCTCCCCACCTGGGCGAGCCTGCCCCTGACGGACGTGAACACGGGCGAGACGTTCGCCCTGGCAGACTACGCCGGACAGACAATCTACGTTCACATGATGGCAACCTGGTGTACGAATTGCCTCGCCAGCCAACGTAGCCTGCGCGACGAGGTCGTCCCACAAATTGCGGGTGAGAACGTCGTCTTTGTCTCGTTGGACGTGCAGACCCAGCTTGACCAGCAGACACTCGCCAGCTACACCAGCAACAACAACTTCAACTGGCCCTTTGCCGTTGCCTCCCAGGAGTTGCTGAACGCGGTCGTTGCGGACTACGGACGTAGTGCCACCAACCCGCCGAGCCGCCCCCACTTCGTCATCTACCCGGACGGCTCTACCACGGGCCTCCTCACGGGACGGACAACCCCTGAAGAGGAGATCGACATCATCCGCAACATGCACGGGGTCGGCGGCTGATGAGCGCCCTCCTCGAAGGATTGCTGCTAGGGAACGCAGCCATCATCACCAACGTGTGCCTGCTCCCGCTATATCCCGGCATGATTGCGTTCATAGCGGGGGGTGCAGGCCAAGACAACGCGAATACCCGTTGGCGTGGCGGCCTGCTGGGGCTGGTGGTGCTGGGTGGGGTGTTCACCATGTTGCTGCTGATCGGCATCTTCTTCATGACGTTACGCTCGCTGTACGGGCCGCTACTCCCCATTATCGTGATTGCCTCCTACGTGCTGGTGATCGTGCTGGGTGGGCTAATGCTGTTGGGCCGCAACCCGTTCGCCCGCCTGAACACAATCCAAGCGCCGATGCTGCAAAACCGCACGGCGACCGCCTATCTCTACGGGCTGCTGCTGGCCCCGATGACGCTCCCCTGCACCGGGGCGATCCTACTGGGGGCGCTGGGACGGGTGGCGGGGCTGGGTAGCCTGACCAGTGAGATTGCGTTCCTGTTGGGGTTCTGCCTGGGGTTCGGTTGGCCGCTGGTGCTACTGCCCGTGGTCGCTGTCCCGGCACAACGGCGCTTCGTCGGCTGGATGACAAGCAATCACACGTTGATCGAGCGCGTGACCGGGGGGCTACTGGTGGCGGTGGGGGTGTACGGCCTCACACTGGACCTGATCGCGTTCAGTGGGACGATCCCGACCTAGCATAAAAGAGGTGGGGGCGTGGGGACACAACCTGTCCCTAAGCGCTCCGGTCATCATATCCCGTACACCCAAGGCTTTCCCCCCTCCCACGAGCGCGGTATCATTCCCCTAGCCTGACCACGCAAACCCAGGGACACCATGCCAACACCATTCACCCATCTCGTCGGCGCGATGAACGCCCTCAACGACCCCACGCTACCAGACACCTACCGCCGCGAACTGCTCGCGCAGCGCCCGGCTTACCTGCTGGGGGCCACCGCCCCCGATGCCCGTGTCGAGGCGGCGAACCCACGGGCTGCCACCCACTTCTACACCTATGAGGACGGGATCGACCTCGCACCGTGGCGCGTGATGCTGAACCGTTACCCCACCTTGCAGGGCGTAGACGACGCGGCGCAGCGGGCGTTCATCGCGGGGTATGTGGCGCACCTCGCAATGGACGAGATGTGGACACGGGACATGCTGGGGCCACACTTCGCGCTTGGACAGTGGGGGGCCAGCCGCAGACAACGCTTCTTCCTGCTTCACCTAATGCTGATCGACATGGATGAGCGCGACCTCGCCATGATTACCCCGGCGGATGCCGCCGACATCCAGGCGGCCCAACCGACGGACAACTGGCTGCCGTTCATGCCGCTGGATGTGTTAGCGGGGTGGCAGGAGCTGATCTACGAGCAGGTACGCCCCGGCGGGTACAGCCGCACCTACGACATCTTCGGTGGGCGCGTAGAGCGCAAGCCAGACGAGCTACGGCGTTTAGCAGCCGATAGCGGCTGGATGCAGGTTAACATCTGGGACAACGTCTCGCGGGAGGTGTTGGCCGGGGTTGAGGCGCAAATGGCAGCGCACGCCCTCGCATCACTGGCCGCCTATCTGGGCGAGTTCACCGCATTGGGGCGCACGGCCACATGACGCTGCTAGCCGTCACGATGGCACGAATTCTACTGACATGGGCGCTCACGCTGCTGATGGGTGTGGGGATTGGCGCGGCGGTTATGCACTTGGCTGGGGATCGTCCCCGCACGGGTGCGGATTGGGTGCTATCCGGCTGGGTGGGTATGGCAACCGTCACGGGGGTATTGCAACTGTGGCACCTAAACGCGCCCGTCATCCCCATCACATATATCGCCCTGCTGTTCACGGCAGTCGTCGGCCTACGGTTGCTGCACGCCTCCCTGCCCTATCCGGCGCTCTGGCGCTGGCTGCGAACCCACCCCGCGCTGGCGCTGGCGCTGGTAATGCTGGGGACCCTCGCAGCGAACCAGGCCCTGCTCGGCACGCTTCGCTACGACGCCGGCCTCTACGATATTCAGGTAATCCAGTGGAGCCGCAGCTTTGCGATTGTGCCGGGGCTGGGCAACCTGCACGGGCGTTTCGCCTTCAACAACAGCACCCACCTGTGGTTTGCACTGGCCGATGTCGCGCCGACGTTGCCGAATCGCGGGTTACACCTGGGGAATGGGGTGCCGTTGCTGCTGTTGCTGGCGGGGAGCGTGTTGGCGCTGGGGCGGGTGTTGCGTCACCGGGCGCTGGACCCGTTTACACTGTACGCGCTGGCGCTGTTGCCGTTAGCGGTGCGCTATCTGCTTTTTTTCTCGATCTACAATGTTGATACGGACCTGTTTGCAACACTAGCGGGGTTGGTGGTGCTGGGTGAGGTCTTGCGCTTGCTCACGACCGAATCCGCACTACCGGGGCGGTTGGTAACGCTGGCGGTGTTGGTGGCGTGGGGCATAACGCTCAAGCTGAGTTTTGCGGTGTTGGGGGCGGGTCTGGCGCTCGTGGGGCTGTGGCGTTGGTGGGGCATCACCAACGGGCCGGCTAACCGACTGCGGACCGTCGCAACTGCCGTAATTGCAGGGTTGGCGTTGGTCGTCCCGTGGATGAGGCGCGGGGTGGTGCTGAGTGGGTATCCGCTGTATCCGTCAACCGCGCTGGCGGTCCCGGTGGATTGGCAAATGATCCCCGCTGCCGCCGAACTAGAGGCATTTTGGGTGCGGGCCTGGGCGCGGCAACACATGGGCTATACCCAGTTTGTCGGGCCGTTTGATGCGCCTGTCGTGGTTGGCTTGGATTGGTTGGGGCCGTGGTTCCTTCGCAATTTCACCACCACACCGAACCTGTTCGATGTGACGTTGCCCATCATCATCACCGCCGGGATGCTCGGGGTTGCGCTCTATCGCCGGGTAACAGGGCTGGGCTGGTGGCTGTTCGCACCGTTGGGGGTGGCGCTGGTATTCTGGTGGGTGGTCGCGCCGGAACCGCGTTTTGCGGGGGCGTTGTGGTGGGGCAGCGCCGCCGTGAGTGCCGCGCTGGTGGGGGCCGCCTTACTCCCACAGGGGCAGCTATGCGGGACGGTGGCGCTGGTCGCACTGGCATGTGTTGCGCTGGCTCCCTTGCAGCTACGCTGGGTGATGCCCGCCTCGCCGGACAACCCCTTTCACGGCGTCGCGATTCCACGGGTGGATTCCCGCGACCTGGACGGTGTGACGTTTTACTATCCCGTAGGTGGGGGGGACCAGTGCTGGGCCGCGCCGTTGCCCTGCGCCCCGGACTACCCCCAGATTAATGGCCTGTGCCTGCGTGAGCCGGGAAATCTGGCGGCGGGATTCTCGAATCGCAACGGGGACTACACAACCTGTACGGAAGGAAGGCCCGAATGAGTGTCGCGCTATTGCTATTGGCATTGGTGATGCTGTGGTGGCACTTCGGCGCAGCGGGGACGCGCCCTGCGTTGATGTTGGCCGTTCTCACTGCTGGAGCCTACACCGTCGCCTTCACCGAGCTGTTGAGCGTGTTCGGGTGGCTTACGCCGCTGGGGATTGGGATTGGCTGGTTGTTGCTGGTGTTGTGGACGGCGCTCCAACGGTTGCAGACCGCCCCACCGCACTATCGGCTGGCGACACATATCGTCAATGCCTGGGCAACCTTCCGCGCTGACCGGGCGCTGGCGCTGTACATTGGCGGTATCACGCTGTTACTGATGTTGACGGGCGTTGGCACGACATTGGCCCCGGTCAACAACTGGGACAGTATGACGTATCATCTGCCGCGTGTGTTCCACTGGCTACAAAACGCGAGCGTCCAGCACTATCCCACGCACATCCCACGCCAACTGTACCAGGGGCCATACGCCGAGTTCGTCATCCTGCACACGGTCGCGCTCACAGGGACAGACGCGCTGGCAAATCATGTCCAGTGGTTCAGCCTGTTGATAAGCGCGGTCGGCACGTCGTTGATTGTACGGCGGCTGGGGGGGGGTAGCCGCGCCGGATGGTTGGCGGCACTCCTAACGGTGACGGTGCCTATGGCGTTACTCCAGGCAACCGGGACGCAGAACGATCTCGTTGAGGCGATGTGGCTGGTCACATTGGCCTGGGCCGTGCTACGTTTCCGTGACATGCCATCCCCGGCGAACGCGGGCTGGGTGGGCGTGGCCTTGGGGTTGGCCGTGCTGACGAAGGGCACCGCCTACACGCTGGCCTTCCCGTTGATGGTGTGGTTTGGGCTGGCGACCCTGCGCGAGATGGAGTGGGCCACTTGGCGTCCGTTTGCGATTGTGGTCGTGTTGTTTTTTGCACTCAACAGCGGCCACTACCTGCGAAACTGGGCCAGCTTTGAAACGCCCCTGGGCATGGCGGAGGGCTACGGCAACGAACTGGCCTCCCCGGCGGCGGTCGCCAGCAACACGCTCCGCAACCTGACACTCAACGCGACCACGCCGTCGGACAAGCTGAACTATCAACTGTTTCTGCGTCCCGTGCGCTGGACCCACAACAACATCTTGGGCCTGTCGTTGGACGACCCGCGCACCACCTACGCCGAACGCGATTTTGCCTATAATTACATCAGCGCCAGCGAGGACAGCGCCCCCAACCCACTGCACTTCTTCCTCGCGTTCGTTGTCGGCGCGGGCTACACCGTCGGGGCGCTGCGTAACGGCCACACCCCGCGCCTGACGTGGTACCTCCTCACGGTGATTGCGACGTTCGTGCTGTTTTCGGCGCTGTTGAAGTGGCAAATCTGGGCGACACGCTTGCTCACACCGCTGTTTATCCTGTTTGTGCCGTGGATGGCTGTCGTTATGTCGCGGTGGCCGCGCCACCTGGTAGACGGAATCGCTGTGTTGTTTGTGCTGGCGGCATTACCCTATCCCCTGTTGAACTGTAACCGCCCGTTGATCTCGGCGGCGTGGCCCCCGTTCACCTGTGGCCGGGCGGCAGTGTTCGCGCCGGAAAGCGTAACGGCCTTTAACAGTCGTCTTGGTGCGCGTGAGCCGTATCTGACAGCGGCCAATGCACTCAACGACGTGGCGTGTGTGGATGTGGGTTTGGTGCTAGGCGAAGATAGTTGGGAGTACCCAATCTGGACGTTAGCGGAGGGCGAACGCGACTTCCACCACATTAACGTGACCAACACCACCACTGTCACGCCTATTCGTCCGCCGGAAACAGTCTGCGCGGTATGGGTATCGCCCGTGCTAGACGACGACACACTCACCTACAACGGCACCCGCTACGAACAGGCCGCCAGCGGCGGGACAGGGCCAGACAGCGCGGCGCTATATCTCCCGGTGACGCGCTAGGGGGCGAGCCACAGCCACCCCAACGAGGTTAGCAGTCATATTCGCAGCGGCGGCACAGCGCCCGCACCGGAAAATACCTAGCACGGGGGTACATGACGCGGTAAACTTAGCAAGTTTGGACACATAACTCAGGAAAACACGACGGACGCTGCATGGCCGTAAAGAACCCGCAACTGCAACTTAATCAGATTTCCGCCGCCGATAATCTGGTGATCGAAACCAACCAGAACACCTGGCGAATGCTCGTCAACACCAACTTCGTGGACAACATCCAGGGAGACGGGATCATCTTAGAGGCGCTTCCCGGCCAGCCGCTACGTTATACCCCCCTCTTCGCCCGGACCCGCCGCCTGCCCAAGAACGGAGTGCTGGCGGTCAACCACATCCAGCGCGTCGTGCTTGGCTGGAGCTGGGAAGACGAGGCGTGGCACCTGGGCCTGTTGCTCGAAGACCGGCTGGCACAGGCACGCGGGAGCCGCTGGTGTGAGGTGGCAAAGTGGCCGGACCCCGAACAGGATTTGTATCAGGAGTTGGCAGTCCAGGCAGGCGAAGCACTCGCCCGCAACCTGGGGCGGCCTTTTAACCTCGTCCCGCTACGTGACCCCGGCATCGAGACGTTACCCGTCAACGTGCCGTTGCCGTCGCTCCCCTTGGCGTTGCAGGAGTGGCGCTTGGGCCGTTCCCAGGGAAACGGCTGGCTGGTGTTTGTGCGTGCCCCCTACTGGGCGCGGGAGCGGACACGCCGCATGATCTGGTATGGGTTCTGGTCCGTGATCTACGTGTTGTTGTCGGTCGTCACGTTGTTGACCGATATTTCCCCCCCGCGCCCGGACTTCCTGCCGTATGTGGGCCTGGGGACGGCGGTGCTGTTGGTGGGGTTAGTGGGGTATAGCGCCTACGAACTCCGCACGACTGCCCGCCGGGTAATCCTGGACCCCGCGACGCGCCGCGTGTGGGGGACGACAACACGAGGCAATAAACCCATATGGCGCAAGGGGCGCGAGGAGGTCGATTCGGTCTATGTGACAGAGGTGGTGGACATCAACCTTGTAGAGACAGACAACGACGAGCCAGAGACAAACCGCCAGCCGGTTGCAACGGACATCTTCTACGGTGAGTTAAATCTACGCCTGACGGACGGCACCTTCTACTACCTGTTGCGCCAGGAGGAGGCGGAGACGATCACCGAGCCAATTTACGGTGTGCTGGGGGAGGTGCAGGCACTCGAGCGCGGGATGCTCACCACACGGCTACAGGCTGCGGGGGCCTACGTTGCGGAGGCGCTAGATGTGCCGCTGTGGTACGACTGCCGCCCAAAGTAGGGGACGTGATAACCGCACCACGCCCCCTACCCACGTATAGCCGCTAACCTGTAGTTGCCTTGTGCTTGGCAACCCAGGCCCGCGATACCACACGCACGAGAAGATCAAGCTATATTTGCTCCACCCCCTCAAATCGTGTTATCTTCGCTGCCAACCCGAAAGATGAGAGGCCATCCCCTATGACTGACCGCCCCCATATCGAACAGCAAGTCACATTCCTATACACACAAGATCTGACGAAAACGGCGGACTTCTACGAGCGCATCATGGGCTTAACAATGGTGCTGGACCAAGGCATCTGCAAGATTTACCGTATGGTTGGCGACGAGGCTTACGTCGGCTTCTGTACTCGTGCGAACGCCAACCGGGATTCTCGCGACGTGATCTTCACGATGGTGTCATCCGACGTGGACGGCTGGCACAAGTACCTGGTGGAACAGGGCGTCGAGATCGAAAAGCCGCCCACTCTCTCCGAGACGTACAACGTCTATCACATTTTCTTCCTGGACCCAAACGGCTATAAGCTGGAAATTCAGGAGTTCAAAGACCCCGCTTGGCCTAAGCCGCGCCCGTAACCTACCCATTCTCAATGCGGTACATCGCCCGGATGATCTCGCGTAGAATCTCCACCGCGCTAAATTCGCTCTCGCGCACAGAGAAAAACGAGATGCCCAGTGCGCCATCTACCAGGGGAATCAGCCCGGCGTCGTTAATCACGCGCCCGGTGGTCACCGCATCCGCCGGGAGCACACCATCCTTGCCGATGTACACGCCGCGCCCCACCACGCGCTCAATCGGGCTGTTGTAACTCTCAATCCCTGGGATTGACAACAGCCGTAGTGAGCGCAGCGCAGCCTCCCGCCGATACGGATTATCCGTGTAGGTCACATCATCGGTGGCGACTGTACGCCGGAGCATCTCACGCCAGCCGTTGAGCGTGTCGGCGGCGGTGGTCAGGTTGCCGATGTTATGCGTCTCGCCACCTGCACGAACCACACGTTCCCCACCAGATGCAAACCGTTCGTCACGGAAGCCCACCAGCGGATTACCGGGCCAGTTCCACGAACTAAGACCGTGTTCCAGTTGCATCCCGTACTGTAGAAAATCGTTGTACTTTTCGATGTCGTTGCCGAAGTTCTGTAACGCGCCAACCTGCTGCATGAGTTGCCCTGTAGCAACGTTGTTGCTGTGGACGGCGACCTTGTAGACCAGCCCGTCCGGGTCATCCTGCCAATCATCCCGTGGCGTGAAGTTGAAGTAGTAGAGCGGCAACCACGCCTTAAAACAACTGGCAGTAGGGCGCAACGCATCCTGGCTGATGCCCGCCCGATAGACCTCGCGCACCTCGTCCCCGTCCAGCAGGAAGCGGGCCACGTCCACGCCGATGTTGCGCGTGCTAACCAGCCGATTGATCTCGCGCTGTAGGCCGTCTACAGCCTGGAAGCGCGGCGCGAACCACGTCAGCAGGCCCGCCCCGGCCCCCCGTAAGAAGTCGCGGCGGGAGGGTTGTGTGGTAGATTTCTCCAGTGGCTGTGTTGGCATCGGCTTGTATTCCTCATATCCCGGATGGTTACTCATTCTGTGTGGGGGACCACGAAACGCAACCCCTGGGTTAGCCAGCAAATCATCCGACTTGCGCCTATAATGGAGTCACAGATAATGATTGATTGGAATGTATTATGTCGGACTGGGTTGTGATTGTTCACGAGTACGTCCCGAAGAAGTTCCCTAGATGGTTGGAGGAGAACCAACCGCCCCCCTACAACACACACTTCACCCCGATTGCGATATCGCAGTATGTGCCGCTTCACCTGACGCTTTTCGTCGCCCAAACCAATGAGAGCGAGGTTCCTGTATTTTCCGCCACCCGTGCTGACCACGCCCTCAAAACCTATGAGCGTGCGTTGCCGCCCCGCTTCGAGCATCCGTGGCTACCACTCTCCAATGGGCCACATTTCATCAAGCCCTATACGTGGCTGTGCGATCAGTTCGGCGTTCACGCGCTGCGCCCACCACAGCATTACGCTACCCTTTTCGTTACGCATTACCTCTAACCATACAACGCCGCATAGCGTTCTGCCACACTGCGCCATGTATAGCGGCCCACCACTACAGCGCGTCCACGACCGCCCATGCGCCGCTGTAACGCCGTGTCCCGCAACACGCGCACGGTTGCCTCTGCGAGTGCATCCGCCCCCCCCGCGACTAGCGCACTCTCGCCGTCCGTAACCGCGATGCCATCCACACTGAAGGGCGTTGCTACCACGGGAATCCCGCTCGCCAACGCCTCCAGCACCTTATTTTTAATCCCCGCGCCGTAGCGCAACGGACACACGAACACCGTCGCCCGCTGGAGATAGGGCAACACGTCCGGGACACGCCCCGTCACGGTGATGTGATCGTTTGCGAGTGCTTGCACCTCCGGCGGGGGCGCATTCCCGACTAGCGACAGGTGTGCATCCGGGGCTTGCTGGCGCACCCGTGGCAGTATCTCGCCCGCCAGCCACAATGCCGCGTCCTGGTTCGGTCCGTACTCGTAATTTCCCACAAACAGCAGATGCGCCGTGTCACGCTTGGCGACAAGGGCCGGCGCGGGAAAGCGGTCTATTTCGATGCCGTTGGGGATCACCGCCACGTTGTAATCCGGGTTGAGCGCGAGTAGGTCGTCACGATCTGGTTCGGATAGTACCGTTACGGTGTCGTAGGGGGTGTACATCCACGACTCGTAGCGCCGTGCCGCCCATAACTGCCCGCGCAAGGCCAACCTCGCCCGCCAGTTATCTTGTGCTGCGGCGATTGCGCGACGCAGATACAGGCTAAAGCTCTCATACGGGGTTATCACCGTCTTGAAGCCACGCACTGCCGCCGCGAACTCATAGACCTGAATCCCCCCAAACAGATGCACGGCGTCATAGCCCGCCTGGGATAGTTGGTGTTCGATCCCACGCCACATGGACGGCGCGAAAGCGTGGGCCGCCTGCGACGGAAACCGGGCCGACGGAAGCAGCACCCGGCGTAGTAGTTCCGGCTTGGGGCGGGGCTTGGCGTCGAACAACGTCACATCATGGAACAAGTGGGTATAGTGCTGCTGCTGTTCTAGCGACCAGTCCTCCGGCGTTTCCGCCAACGCCAGCAGATCCACCCGAACCCCTAACCGCTGTAGCTCACGCGCCAGGTGATAGATAATGAGCCGGTCCCCCAGGTGAATGGGGTACGGCGGACAGCGGGAGATCATGAGAATATGGGTCATGGGTTGGCCTGTGGGTGTGGTGTGTGTGTTCTGGCCCTCACCCCCTGTAGGAACCCGCCCAGAACGGCGTCCGCCGGGGTGAGGGCTAAGTGGGACCTAGAGGCCGTAGATCGCGCCGAACTTCTGTTGTAGGTACGTCATATACGGGCGACTGTCAATATCGCTGCCCGTGATGCGCTTGGTGAGTTCGCGGGTGTCATACTTACGCCCGTGCGCGTGGATGTTCTCGTTCTGCCAAACCCGCAGGGAGTCGAACTTGCCGTTCTCAATGTCTGTCGGGATACTCGGCACCTGCTTGACGGCTTCATTATAGTATTGCACCGCCAGGATGGACCCCAGCGCGTAGGTGCTAAAGTAGCCAATGCCGCCCATCGACCAGTGAATATCTTGCAGGCAACCGTTCGCGTCATCCGGCGGGGTGACACCAAAGAACGCCGTGAACATGCTGTTCCAAAGCTCCGGCACGTCCTTCACAGCGACAGTGCCCTTCATCATGCGTTGCTCAATCTCAAACCGCAGCATGATGTGCAGGCTGTAGGTACATTCGTCGGCGTCCACACGGATGAACGTGGGGGCCACCGCGTTGACCGCCTTGTAGAAGTCCTCCACGTCTACGCCGCCCAGGACCTCCGGGAAATGCTCGACCAGCTTCGGATAGGCCCAAGTCCAGAAGCCCCGGCTCCGCCCAACCATGTTCTCCCAGGTGCGGCTCTGGCTCTCATGGACGCTGAGGGAGGTCCCACGACCGAGCATGGTGCCTTCGAGTACATCCGCCACGCCCTGCTCGTACATCGAGTGGCCGCTCTCGTGCAACGTGCCAAACAGACCGGGGTTTAGCCACTGCGGGTTAAAGCGCGTGGTGATGCGGCTGTCGTTCTTGGAGAAGCTGGTGCTAAACGGGTGGACCGCCTCATCGATACGCCCCCGGTCGTAGTCGTAGCCGACAGCGGTAGAGATAAAGCGCGAGAAGGCCCGCTGCGCCTCCAGCGGGAAATCACGACGGATAATGTCGCCGTCCACCCGGTCCTTCACCTCAGCAATCGCCGCGACGAGTTCCACGAGGTCCGCCCGATAGCTGTCAAAGATCACCTGCACATCCGCTGTTGTCAGGCTGCTCTCGTAGCTGTACAGCAGGGCGTCGTAGGGATTGTCACCGTCGTAGCCCATATACTCGGCTCGCTGGCGGCTCATCTCGACAATGCGCTCCAGGTCCGCCTGGAAGATACTAAAATCAGACGCCTCCCGCGCCTTCTTCCAGGAGTGGTGTGCTTTTGCCGTCAGCGCGGAGAACTCGGCCACGAACTCAGTCGGTAGTTTGGTTGCGTCCTCCAGGTCCCTCTCTACCACACGAACCATGCTCGTCTCGGTGCTGTCGTAGGCGTCCGGGTCTACCTCTTCCTTGGCAGCCGCCAACAGGGCCGCCGTCTCTTCCGCCGTAAACATCTGGTGGTGGATGCGCGAAAGCGTCTCTAGCTGAGAGCCACGGGCAGCGGCACCCTGCGGCGGCATCTGCGTTTCCATATCCCAGTTCAGGAGGGCGGCAGCGCGACCAATGTTGTGAACATCTTTCAGGCGCTTGAGTAACGCGTCGTATTTTTCACCCATGTGTTTTCACCTTCATCTGCTTTAAAAAAATCGTTTAACGCCACCCATTCTAACAGGCGACAGGGACTATTCAAAGATTTTTAAATGATGAGTGTGAGAGAAAAATGGCTACTCGTTTTCGCTGAGGCGGGGTGCTTCTATGTGGAGCATGTACGTGAGGTCCGTTGGTGGATTCCCGTTGAGGCCCAGGGGCAACACAGAGAGCGAAAACGGGAGCCGCTCACCGGGTTGGAGCGATGTCGGTGCGTCCCACACGCGGTAGCCGTGGACCGTACCACTTTCGTCCAACACTGTCAGCACGACACGCGGCGGCGCGGTGGCGGCGTCCGTCGCGTTAACCAGTTCGGCCTGGAGCGTGTACAAACGACCCCGGACATATGTTTCAACCTGTTCTACTGTAACAGCCACAAATCGATCCGGCACGGTGCCCGAAAGTGTGCCACCAGAAACGACTGCGACGACCCCAGCAACCTGTGCCTCCTCGATACCCCGGAATAGAACACGGTACGGTGCCCGCCCCCCCGGCGGAACAAACATTTGTTCCAATAGTGTTTCACCACTTGCAAGTGCATTGCCGTCACGGTCGTTGAGTTCCACCACGACGGCCACCTGTTCAGCAGCTTGTGGCTGATCGTTCTCCACCAAACCCAGGCAGACGAGGCTGTCCGTCGTGGTGGGGTAACAGGACGGGGCCATAAGGGGGAGCGGCGGCGGTGGCTGTTGTACCCCTGCCGGTGCAACGCCATCACGCGGGATCATCAACTCCTGGCCGATCTGAAGGGCTAACGGGTCCACACCAGGGTTAGCAGCAATGAGTTCTTCCACCGTCAGGTCAAAGGCCAGTGCGATTTCTAACAGGGTATCATCTTCTTCAACGGTGTACGTGTCCGGCGGGGAAACAGCGGTGGGTTGGACGGCGATACGTGCTGGGGGTTGGCGCGTGGGCAATGGTGTCACCGTCATCGGGGGGCGAACGGTAATGGTCATCTGTGGCCGTGGCCCTGCCGTGCTGACATCCTGTTGAGTCGCCGAGCTAGATGTCGTCAGGGTGCAGCCAACCAGCCAAATGAAGGCCAGGATGACACACACGATCATCGGCAACCAATCCAGATAAGGCATTGAGGCGGAACATCCCCAGGTGAACACAATCAACATTTATTATTATAACTGGAAACTCGCCCCCACGCACGAGCAAAAACCATAGGTGGACATTCAAATTTCGGTGCGAATGGCAACGTCAACCATTGTGGCCCATGAAATGCCATTTGTAGCAGGCAATTTAGCCGTTTGGCATAGCAAAAACGCTGAAGCTCATATCCCCTACAGCCCGCCCAATTTCCAAATACGTCTAATCTGTATCGCTAGCGGCGAGGTGTTGTCACCCCCACCGGCCACTGTTGTCCGCTGGCCCACTCCTGAAGCACAATACCGGCCTGAATGCCACTCCCGAACAAATTCTGGCCTGGGTCGTCATGCGCCGGGGGATCGAGGTCACTTTCGAGGAGGCCCGCACACATTTATCACTTGTATTAAATATTTGTTATTTAGCGCGTCTAATTCTACTGATGCTCTCTCAAAGTCATTACCTGAAGCGGCGACATAACGCCTGCCACAGCGACCCGCACGTATTTCTGAAGCCTGTGTACAAAATAGGGCTAAAAAACGTAAAGATTCGGGCGAGGCCATTATGTTTGTGCCCCTTTTTGGTTAGAATACCGAAAATCTGACCTATACCAAGCACAGTTGAAAGCAATTCGCCACTATGCCCAATGTCCTTCTGCGCTTCTTACACATCAGCGACACCCATTACAGTTCACCAGATTACCAACGTCCACCCTCACGCTTTGGCCCCCGCGCAGGTGTTGATGCGCTACTGAGGCACATTAAGGCACTACCCTACACACCAGATTTTATTTTACACACGGGTGATGTCGTCTACGATCCCCACCCAGACATCTACCCAGAGGCGCGTGATCTGTTCGCAACGTTAACGCCAGAAATCATCTACATCCCCGGCAACCACGACCACAGCCCGACCTTCCAGCAAGTCCTACTAGGGCGAGAAACCGTTCAACCTCTCGTTTATTATGAACTTGAGCGCAACAGCGTTCGCCTGCTTTGCCTAGACTCAAACGGCCCTGACGGGACCCCGCCACGCGGCCACGTCACCGACGAGCAACTGACCTGGCTCCGTGAGCGGCTGGCCGAGGACGATCCCCGCCCGATTCTAGTATTTATTCATCATCCCCTGCTAAAAACTCACACGTCTGTCTGGTACGACGAGTTCATGATGACGATCAACGGTGACGCCGTCCATGATGTCCTCAAAACCGCCGCTGATCGGATTCAGGGCGTGTTCCACGGCCATACCCACCATCACATCACCTTCAACCGTGATGGGATCATGTACAGCGGCATAAAATCTAGTTGGACACAGTTCCACATTTGGCCGGACCAAACGATAGAAACCGCCAACGATCTCCCAGCAGACCCCGGCTACGCGCTCGTGACCGTCACCACCGCTGGCACCTTCATCCAGCACTTCACCTACCGCCACGATGCCACCGAATAGGGTGGTTTTCGTGGCAATTTGAAATGTGGTGGAACCATCTCCTACCGAATGGCGTCATAGGCGTAACGTAACCTAATAATCGGAGGTTTTCTCCCATGACGCTTTCACCCCGTACCCTGATTGTCGCGCTGCTATTGGCCCTGGCCGCAGTGCTCCCCGCCTTTGCTGCACCACCCGCCCAGGACATCATCGAACCCGAACCGATCATCCGTGGCGTGTTCACCAACCCCCAGTGGATGTCCATTGACTATCACCGTGTCGGCATCACCGTCGAAAACCAGATCGCCGCAACGACTGCCAGTATGCAGTTCACCAACAACGGTGAGGGCTTTGTCGAGGGAACCTTCCTCTTTCCGCTGCCAGAAGGTGCGGCGGTAGATACGCTGGTGATGGTGATTGACGGCCAACCCATTACCGCGCAACTGCTCCCTGCTGGTGAGGCCCGCGAGATTTATGACGAGATCGTCCGCCAATACCGGGACCCGGCCCTGCTGGAATACGTAGACCAGAATACGCTGCAAGCCAACGTATTCCCGATTCCGCCCGGTGAATCCCGCCAGATTGAAATCGGCTACACGCAAATCCTTGAGGCAGACAACGGCCTGCTCAAGCTCACTTACCCGATGAAGAACACCGCCACCGACGTGCGCCCGGTCGATACGATGAGCCTCAGTGTCCAGGTGAACAGTGCCGACCCGGTGAGCAACATCTACTCGCCCAGCCACGATGTGCTTGTCTCCCGTGATGGCAATACCGCCTTCCGTGTCGGCTTTGAGCGGGATAACTTCAGCGCACAGGGCGACTTCGTGCTGTACTATGGCCTGGAAAACGACGCCATCAGCGTGAACCTGTTGGACTACCGCGAAAGCGCCGCCGAGGACGGCTTCTTCATGCTGCTCGTCCAGCCGCCTGTAGATGTTCCCGCAGACCAAGTCGTCCCCAAGGACGTGCTGCTCGTTGTGGACCAGTCCGGCAGTATGCAGGGTGAAAAGTGGGAGCAGGCCCAGTCCGCCACCCGCTATGTGCTCGAAAACCTGAACCCGGCGGACCGCTTTAATGTCGTTGTCTTTAGCACGGGCTGGCGCGTGTTCAGCAATGAGCTAGAGGCCGCCGCCGCCGCACCAGGGGCTGCCGACTGGGTGGACAATATGTTCGCGGAGGGCGGTACGGACATCAACGGGGCGCTGCTGGAGGCGCTACGTTACACCGACACCGAACGCCCGACGACGGTCTTGTTCCTGACAGACGGCCTCGCCACAGAGGGCGTTGTCGAAACCCCGCAGATTCTCGCTAACCTGAACGACGAAGCAACGGCTAACGTCCGCGTGTTTACATTCGGCGTCGGTGATGACGTGGATACGCTGCTGCTGGACAGTATCACCCGCGATTTCCGGGGCGCGTCCACCTATGTTCGCCCGTTTGAGTCCATCGACGAGGAAGTGACGAGCCTCTACAATAAGGTGGCCGCCCCCGTCCTCACCGACATCACGCTGGACCTCGGCGACCTCCGCACGGACTTTGTCTACCCCGCTGGGCAACTGCCGGACCTGTTCGCGGGGGAACAACTAACGGTTGTCGGGCGCTACCGTGACGGCGTGGACGACATGACGATCACCGTGGGCGGGGAGGTCAACGGCGAGCCGGCGACCTTCACCTACGAGAACATCGACGTGCGCGACACCGCCGGGGGAGAGCCGTTTGTGGCGCGGCTGTGGGCCACCCGCCGCATCGGTGATCTGTTGAACACCATCCGCCTTAACGGGGAGAGCGAAGAACTGGTCGATAGTGTGGTTAGCCTGTCCACCCGCTATGGTATCATCACTCCTTACACCAGCTTCCTGATCGAGGAGGATGACATCCTCAGCCAACAGGGGCGTTTAGACGCTGAGGCCCAATTCCAGGCAGATGCCGCCACCCTTAACGAGTCCGCCAGTGGTGCCGCCGCCGTCACCGCTGCCGACGCCGTGGGCGACCTGTCCCGCGCCAACGCCCCGCTTGCCGTGCAGGCGACGGCTCCCGAACCGACTCTTGGCGCCAGTGTAGGTAGCGCAGACTTTGATATGGACGACGAGGTGATGGAGATGGAGGAGGCCGCCGAGGCACTGCTGGATGCTGGTAAGGCACTTCCATACCCGGAGCCAGCACGCGCTCGTTTCGTAGACGCTGGCGGCAAGACCTTCGTGCTTCAGGGGGATGTCTACATCGACACCACCTTTAACCCGGACACAATGGAAACTGTTAAAGTCGCCTTCCTCAGCGATGCTTACTTCGACCTGCTGCTGGAAATCCCCGAACTAGCCGAGTCCTTCGCCGTCGCGGACCAGGTTATTGTCGTTTACGATGGCACCGCCTACGAGGTGACACCGGAGTAAAGCCCCTTTGCACTTCTTTAAGCCCCCTCTCCAACGTGGAGATGGGGTTTTTAGGGGGGAGGTCTAATTCGCTGCCCCGCACCACTCCGGCTCACATGCTGGGGAAACCGAAATCGCGTTGATATCTGGTAACAACTCGAACTGTGCAATGTCCATCGTCGTGTTCTCGTAGTCGATGAAAAGCAGGAATCCGTCACCGCGTACCAATGTCATCCGGCTGAACTGGGCGTAACTTCGTGCCACGGGCTGCACAATCGTCCCGTCTGGGATGAACCCTGCCAACTGGGTTGCGCCCCGGTCGAAGAACCCTGCCGCCGCCGCGCCAACCACGGACACCTGTCCCTGTGGGTCAACCACCGTCGCCTGTGGTGTCGGTGTGACGGGGATCGGGTCTAGCAGGTTCACCTCTGTGAACGTGCTAATTTCGATCATCAGGTCATAGCAGTAGGTGGGGCTGCCGGGGTTGGTCACAGGGGTGTACAGGCTCCGCGAGGTGAGCAGTAGCGCCAAGGCCTGCGTCGAGCGGTTACAGCGCATCACCGGGTCATCGCCCAACCAGTTCGGCGGGCGCACACTCGTCCCAACCACCGTATCCGCCAGCGCCTCCAGGTCATGCCGAATATCACGGGCGATGCTGTAGGTGGAGGTGGCCTGCAAGCCGAACCACGTTGCCGGACGCGCCCCTGGCAACAGCGCATCCGCCAGAATTTCTAGGTCCAGCCGTGCATTAAACGCCATGTCCGGGTTCGCCACGTCATATGTCCCGTTCCACCCCGCTGGGCGGTCCGCCGCGCCAAGTTGGGCGTTCGCCAGCAACTCCAGATCACTCCGTGCCGCTAGCAAAATACTGTCCACCTCAGACGCATCCGGCAGTAAATCCCGCACATCGGGGAGTGGCGTCTGGGTGGCGGTGGGCGTTAGGGTTGGTGTCGTGGTGGGGGTATTCGTCGCTGCAAACTCAGCAGCCAACGTGGGTGTTGGAGCGGTTGGCGCGTCCTGGGCGGCAACAACTGCCACCGCCAGCAACAACGCGATAAAAAGCAGGGGGCCGCGCATGGGTGGGGTCACCTCACAATCACATCCAGTCATGCGAGAGATTATAGCGCGGGGCGTGCCCTGGGAAACAGTAACAGCCCGTGTTGTTTCCGTTTGAAAATAGAAAACCGTTGCGGACAATCTTCCACAACGGTTTTTGCCGCGCATCCACCGCATCCGTCGAACAGGGCAGGCTCTTGTCCCTACCTGTTTAACGCTTGGTGTAGGTCGGGGCCTTACGCGCACGCTTGAGACCGGGCTTCTTACGCTCTTTGACGCGAGCGTCGCGGGTGATGTACCCCTGCTTCTTGAGCGCGGGACGGAAGTCCGGGTCTACCTTCAGCAGCGCACGGGTAATCCCCAACTGGATTGCGTCGCGCTGGCCGCTGATGCCGCCGCCGGACACATGGACACTGATGTCGTAGACCGTTTCCTGGCCCACCTCGGAAAGCGGCTCCAGCATCAGCTCAACGTCGCCCGCACGCGGCAGGTAGTCCCGCGCTTCCTTGCTATTGATAATCACGTTGCCACTACCGCCCGGGTACAGGCGCACGCGTGCAGAGGCCGACTTCCGGCGGCCAATGCCCTCAAAGTACTGGGATGAAAACAGTTCACTCATGGTTTAATTATTGTCCCTGGTCGTCTATTCGCTGGCTTTTTCGCCGCGCCGTGTGATCTCGAACGGCTGCGGATTCTGCGCTTCGTGCTTGTGCTCCGGCCCGGCATACACCTTCAGCTTCTTGAGCATGGCGCGGCCCAATGCAGAGTTGCTTGGCAACATGCCTTTCACGGCCTTCTCAATCACCACGGTGGCGTCGCGGTCCATCTGCTCGCGCAGGGTGCGGGACCGCAGGCCGCCTGGGTAGCCGGAGTAGCGGTAGTAACGCTTCTGGTCCATACGCTGTCCAGTCACATGGATTTTGTCCGCGTTGACCACGATCACGTAGTCGCCGCAGTCCAGGTGGGGGGCGTAATATGGCTTGTGCTTTCCACGCAACAGCGGCGCGATCTGGCTGGCAAGGCGGCCCAGGGTCTTCCCCTCAGCATCCACCACCCACCATGCGCGTTCGATCTCGCTGGGTTTGGTCGAATGTGTCTTGTTGTCGCTCACTTTATTCCTCACTTCGTGGCGGGAACCCCGCCGCTTGCTCTCTTTGCGAAATGTCGATGTCTGTGTCGTCGTCGCCGGGGTAGGCCACTTGTGTAAGGACCAATCCCTGCGGTGGCGCAATCGTGATACGCCGCATCACCTGGGTTGTATCCAGCGCGGCGGCGAACTTATCCACACGTAGCTTGCCGCGCCCAATGTCGTACAGCGCCCCGACGATGCGCCGCACCATCCGGTATAGAAAGGCGTTGGCGCACACGTCGATCTTGAGCCGTAGGTGGTCCGCACGCACGTCTAACGGTGCTTCCGTCAATGTGACCCCGTACAACTCGCGAACCGTGTGGCTGCCGGGTTGTGGTGCGGTGCCGAGCGCACCCCAATCGCGTTTACCGCGTAAGAGGGCCGCGCCCTCGCGCATCGCCTCGGCCTCGAAGCGGTGCGGTGTCACCCAAGCTGTGTGTCGTTCCAGCGGTAGTGGGTGAGCGCACCAGACGATTGTGTACTGGTAGGCCCGCCACAGCGCGTCGAAACGTGGGTTAAAGTCCGGCGCTGTCTCGTGTACCGCTAAAATTGCCACTGCGTCCGGCAGGTTGGCATTCAGCGCCTTGTACAACGCCGGCTCGCCGTGCTGCCAGTCCAGGTCAAAGGCGATCACCTGCCCTGTTGCATGGACGCCGCTATCGGTACGTCCTGCGCCGTAGACGGTGGTGTGTGCCCCACTCAGGCGCTCTAGCGCAGCCTCGACTGTGCCTTGTACCGTCGGCTTGCCGGCTGTCTGGCGTTGGTAGCCCTGGTAGGCCGCACCGTCATAGGCCAGGGTCGCCCGGTAACGCACCGCCGCCTAGTCCTCGCCGATGTCCTGGTAGTCCACCAGTTCCAGCAGCACCATTTCCGCCTGGTCGCCCTTGCGCGGCCCGATCTTCAGGATGCGCGTGTAACCGCCGTCGCGGTCCATAAAGTGCGGGGCGATGTCGTCAAACAACCGCTGCACCACGTCGCGTCGGTTGTACAGGCGGCTGGCCGCTACACGCTGGGCGTGTACATAGTCCGACTCGTTACCGCTCTCGTCGCGCCGCCGATAGCCGCGCTTAGCGATAGTAATCAGGCGCTCGGCGTGCCGACGGGTGAAGTCGGCCTTCTGCCGCGTCGTCTTGATGCGCCCATGCTCAAACAAGGCAATCGTCATGTTGCGGCGCAACGCTTTACGATGGTCGCTGTCGCGACCGAGCTTCTTTCCACTTACGCGATGTCGCATGAGTTACTCGTCCGTTCTCTAAAAGTGCTTATTCTGCTGCTTCGTCTTCGTCCTTGAGGTAGCCCTTCGCTCGTAGCTTATCTGTCAACTCGTCCAGGGATTTTTCCCCGAAGTTGCGAATCGCCAGCATTGCGTCTGGGCCACGGTCCAACATATCCAGCACATCACCAATCGTGGTGATGCCTGTGCGCTTCAGCGAGTTGAACACGCGCACGCTCAGGTCCAGTTCCTCAATCGGTTTCTCGTACAGCGCAGCCTGGTGGTTGCTCTGCATAATTTCTTCCTGGGTGGGGAGTGTCGAGAAGTCATCATCCTCGACCATGTTCAGGTCTGCCCCGGCAATCACCGTCAGATGGCGCATCAACAACTGGGCGCTCTGACGGCAGGCTTCTTCCGGGCGAACGGTTCCGTCCGTCCAGACCTCCAATAGCAGGCGGTCCTTAAGTTGCTGCTCGGCCATAATTGGCTGCACCTTGAAGTTCGAGTGCATAATTGGGCTGAAGATCGCGTCTACTGGCAGTTCGCCAATCGGCAAGCGGCCACGCTCTTCCGCCGGGCTAAATCCACGCCCTGGGCGTACCTCAAACTCCACTTCGATATGCGTATCGCGGCCATCTTCTGTGCGGTGGGTGTCCACCGTGAACAGGTAGAGGTCTGTGTTGATGATCTCTACCTCTGGCGGCACGATGATGTCCGCCGCTGTGAGTGTCCCCGCGCCCCGGTGTTCTAACCGCAACCGGGCGCTTTCGGCCCCCTCCGCCAGTTGCAGGCGCAATTGCTTGACCTGCAAGATTAACTGTGTCATGTCCTCGCGGACGTATGGAATTGTTGAGAACTCGTGATGTACATCCGAAACGCGGATGCTCGTCACCGCAGCCCCCTGTAACGAGGACAGCAACACGCGCCGCAACGCGTTCCCGATAATCGTGCCATAACCGCGCTCCAACGGGCCGATTGCAAAGCGCCCATAGTTAGCAGTGATAGCGTCCGTCTCGATGGCGTCCGGTTGAGTCATAAGAATGGTCATGGGTTGCCCTCCTCAAGAGCGACAAACTGGCATGATGGGCGGCACTGCCGCCGCACGGGGCGGCTGCTTAGACGCGGCGCTTCTTCGGCGAGCGTACACCGTTGTGTGGGACGGGCGTCACGTCCGTGATTGAACGCACCTTCAATCCACTGGCCTGGATGGCACGGATTGCAGCCTCGCGCCCCGGCCCCGGCCCCTTCACGAACACATCTACCTCGGTCATACCGTGGGTCTGTGCGTTCTCGGAGGCAGCTTGTGCCGCCATACGTGCCGCGTAGGGCGTGCTCTTGCGGCTACCCTTAAAACCCGATGTCCCGGAACTAGCCCAGGCAACCACGTTGCCGGACTGGTCGGTCATCGAAACAATGGTGTTATTGAAGGTCGCAAAGATGTGGCCCTGCCCGTAGGGGATATTCTTCGTGACCTTTTTGGCGGACCGACGCCCGCCCTTCTTTTGACGTGCCATGTTCTCTCCGTCTAAATCCTGTTGAGCCGCGCAACGCGGCGCTGTGCTACGAACTCAGTCTTTGTGAAAGTACGAAACAGCCACCGTCGGCAGACGGCCAAAAACCGCAGGGCGTTTTCCTGCGGTTCGGCTGTCAGTTGTATGCTGCGAACGGTATGTATCGCTTGGCTTGTCTGGCGGGTTGCCAGGCCTAATGCAATACAGCGTACACCCGTTCCCAGGTGCGGGTGCGGCAGAGGCGAAAGCGCCTACTTGCCGCGACGACGACCACGCCCCGGCACCGTCTTACGGACGCCGCGACGGGTGCGAGCATTGGTTTTTGTGCGCTGGCCGCGCACAGGCAAGTTACGGCGGTGCCGCAAGCCCCGGTAGCTCCCGATCTCCGACAGCCGCTTGATGTCTAGCGCCATCTGACGGCGCAAGTCACCCTCAACGGTGTACGCGCCCATCTGGTCGCGGATGCGCTGAACCTCGTCCTCGCTGAGGTCCCGCACGCGGGTGGCCGGGTCGATTTTGGCTGCCTCCAGGATTTTCTCACTGGTGGTCTTGCCGATACCATAGATGTACGTCAGGGATATAATCACGCGTTTGTTACGCGGAATATCCACACCTTCAATACGCGCCATGAAAAGTCCTCGTGTTTATCTTGTGTGTCTTAGCCCTGGCGCTGCTTGTGCTTCGGGTTCTCGCAAATCACCATCACACGCCCGTGGCGCTTGATGACCTTACACTTGGGGCAACGCTTCTTGACGGACGTCGAAACCTTCATCGATGTATGTCCTTAATCTACCTACGAACGCTGGATTTTAGCAAGACGTGGCAACCCCGTCTACCCTGTAGTTGGAGGGTGTGGGTATCTATTGTCTTACTTGTAACGTAGACTCTGTGGGCAAAATGTATCTTATATCAAGTTGGCGTCATAAATAAAGAGGCAACCCGCGTTAACTTTTTCTCAGAGGGCATGACAAGACGACCAATGTGAATTATGATTGGCGAACCAATGTGTATTCATTACACGTTAATGTTACGTGCGCCCAGCATGACCTCGGCCTACGTAGCTTTTACCGTATTTAACCGAAGGAACACTCTATGCCCTCACTCGACAACCTCCCGGTGGTGGTACCCCTCCTTAGTTTCGTATTGGTTGCGCTGGCCTCTAAGCAGATCGGCAGGGCTTTTTCCAGCATCGGCCTCCCCTACATCACAGGGTACCTGCTAGCGGGTACCCTGGCGGGGCCGTTCATCCTGGGGATGATGCCCAGTGGCTCTATCGACTCGTTGCGTTTTATTGACGAACTCTCGCTGGCGATTATCGCCTTTGTTGCGGGGAGTGAGCTGTTTTTGAAAGAACTCCGTAGCCAACTTCGCACGATTCTCCTGAATGCCGGGGGCATCGTGGTCGCTGCGCTGTTACTTATCGGGCTGGCGTTGTTCGGGTTGGCCGGGGTTCTGGCCTTTGCTGAGGGCTTTACCACGGCAGAGCGAATCGCGATGGCGCTCCTCGGCGCAACGGTGCTGTTGGCGCTCTCCCCCGCCTCTACCATCGCCGTAATGCAGGAGGTCCGCGCTAAAGGCACCTTTAGCAAGACAATCCTTAGCATCACCGTTGTCATGGATGTAGTGATTATCGTGCTGTTCGCCATTGCTGCTGCCTTCGCTGGGACGCTCATTGAGGGCCGTACCCTGAGCGCGTTGTTCGTTGGTATGCTCGCGCTGGACCTCGTGCTGGCGGTGTTGGTTGGCGTATTTATCGGCGGTATCCTCACCGGTATCCTCCGCACCACCTTTAACCAGGTCGTGAAAACAGCCTTGATTCTGGCTGTTGGATTGGGCCTATTTACTGCGGCTCACTATATAGATGGCCTCGGCTTGGGCATTCACCTGGAGCCATTGCTTTCCGCCATGATTGCCGGGTTCTTCGTCACCAACTTCACCGAAAACCGCCGCGAATTCGAAGATGTCCTGCACGACGTCAGCCCAATGGTCTATGTGGCCTTCTTCACGCTGACGGGTGTTGGCCTCAAGCTAGACGTGCTACTCAGCCTTGCTGGGGCGGTTGCGCTTGTGTTGTTCTTTGTGCGTATGTTTGCGATTTTCGTTGGTTCCTTCCTCGGCGGGACGCTGGCGGGGGAGTCTCGCCAGTATCGGCGTTTGGCCTGGGCGGGGCTTATCACCCAGGCCGGGATCGCGCTGGGCCTCTCCCGTGAGATTTCCGTGGCGTTCCCAGATACGCTCGGCAGCGACTTCGCTACGATGATTATCGCCGTTGTGGTCCTCAACGAAATCTTCGGGCCGATGCTGCTCAAGTTCGCGCTCCGCCAGAGTGGGGATTCCCACGAGCCGGGCAAACCCACCCCGGACGCCGAGCGTAATGTGGTGATTATCGGCATCGAGAGCCAATCGTTGACGCTGGCCCGCCAGCTTGAAGCACAAAACTGGCAGGTCATCCTCGCCGATGTAGATCGTACCCGTGTCGAACTCGTGGATAACGGCACCCTACGGGCTAAGTATATCACCGGGGTTAGCCAGGACTGCCTGGATGAGATCATTACCGGGTCCACTGACGCCGTCGTCGCCATGTTAGCGGACGACCACGCTAACCTCACCGCGCTTGAAGCTGCCTACGAACAACACGGGATCAAGCGCCTTGTCGTCCGCCTCAATGACCTGTCGCTGGCAGATCGTTTTGTGGAGATCGGCGCAAAGGTTGTGGACCCAACCACTGCCACCCTTAGCGTGATTGACCAATACGTGCGTGCGCCTCAGTCCGCCGCCCTCATGCTCCACCAGGACCCACAATACGATATCGCCCAGGTGACGATCACTGAACTCGATGTCTCTGGTGTGCTATTGCGTGACCTGCGCCTACCCACGGATGTGCTTATTCTGGAAGTTTCCCGGCGCGGCCAGTCCATCGTCCCGCACGGCCAGACGAAAATCATGCGCGGCGACGAGGTGATCCTCGTCGGCAAGCCGGATAGCCTTAAACAGGCGACACTGCGACTCGGCTTTTAAAGCGGAAAAACCCCCGTCAATGCTGGCGGGGGTTTATTCGTGATCTTCGGAATGGACGGACACTAGGCCGCGTCTGCCTCCAGGTGTTCTGTGCCAACTTTGCGGCTCGCACGATCCAAACCATACTTCGCCATAATCAGCAGAAACACAACGGCGACTGTACTAACGTGCTTTGCTATCTCTTGCTTTTGCATTAGGGTTAGTGTCTTTAGCGTTAACGGTAATTATGTTCATTATATCAAGCATTGAACCATTTGGCTAGGGCCACTTGTGCGAATTTTCACGTTTATGCTAGGACAAAAATGTTACCTCAGCCCGATGTGTTTCGCCGACTGTGCGGTCCTCCCCTGGCAAGGACCCCGTGTTCGCGCTGCGTAGCTCCCGCAACGTCCGCCACACCAGCCCACGATTCATCAGGTCCAGCACTAGCAATAGTGTTAGCGCCGCTGCTGCAAACATAACATAGGTGGATTGACGTGCAATTGCCGCTTCGTCCTTCATCGGTTAACCCTGTGATTGTTAGCTGCATTTTGCCTATTCTACAACATCCGTCAGGAAGCGCGTGAGTGTTGCCTTATAATCCGCCTCACGTTCCCACGGGAGCATATGCCCACCTCCGGCACATGGGCCGCAATGCTCAGCGCCATGAATCCGCCTGTGGAGTGGCCCACCAGCACCGCCGGAACCCCGCCTGCCAGCCGCCGTACCGCCTCCCCCATCACCTGCGCTAGCACCGCTGCTTGAATATCGTCAGACGTAAATCCATCCGGGAAAGTCGCAGGCATATGCCCCGGCAGACTCAACGAGGCCCAGTAGCGGTCCTTTAGCATCGCCGGTTGGCCCGTCGCCCAAAAATTCACGCTTGCTCCAATCCCGTGGATAAACACAATCGGCGGGGTCTTTCCCCGTTTGTCGGCGTTAAACACGAGTGCCACCAGCTTGTGGCCGTCTATCGCCATCACCGCCCGTTTGGTCGTCGCCACCCGTACCAGTTGGGCCATACCGTGTTTTTTCCCTGTTTGCTTATGCTGTCTTATGCCCATTCTAGCACGTCGGAGACGGCACATTCTGCTACAATCATTTCGATTGCTGCGAAATCATATTAGGAGCCACCTTTTGAACGTCGAAAAAATTCCAGGAATGATCGACCACACCCTGCTCAAACCCGATGCCACCGCAGACCAAATCACCACGCTCTGTGAGGAGGCGATGGAATATGGGTTTGCCTCCGTCTGTGTGAACAGCGTCTACGTGCCCATGGCCGCCCATCTGCTAAAGGGGAGTCCCGTGAAGGTCTGTACGGTCGTTGGCTTTCCGCTCGGTGCATCGTTCCCCAAGGCCAAAGCACACGAGGCCGAGCTTGCTATTAACGCTGGCGCAACCGAAATTGATATGGTGCTGCACATCGGCGCACTCAAAGCACGCGACCTCCGCACGCTCCACCAGGACATCACCACGGTCTCACTGATGGTCCACGCCCACGACAATATGCTTCTCAAGGTCATTCTGGAAACCGCTTTGCTGGACGATGAGGAAAAAACCATCGCCTGCCAGGTCGCTAAGGAAGCCCGTGCGGACTTTGTCAAGACCAGCACCGGGTTCGGCGGCGGCGGCGCGACGGTCGCGGACGTACAACTGATGCGATCTGTCGTTGGTCCCGGTGTGGGCGTAAAGGCCAGCGGTGGCGTCCGCACGCTCGCTGACGCCAAAGCGATGATCGAAGCTGGGGCCAACCGCATCGGGGCTAGCGCCGGGGTTGCCATCGCCAAGGAGATTCGCGGCGAACAAAGCGAAGAGACGACGGACTCCGATTATTAATCGCGGCCAACTTCCGCCACCGTTCTCCCGGTTTCCTACCATATCCTTCGACCATCTGCGAATTTGCCCCTCTCCATCAGAGAGGGGATTTGGGTTGGGGTGAGATTATTCATGACAAAACGTGTTGGGAATAATCATTGCAGTTACCATAATCACTTTGACAAATTCCCTAATTTCTCTTAAACTGATTTTAACGTTTTATCCGGAGGTGCCATCATGAAAAGCAATGGCATAAAGATAATCACAAAGGCTGAGAGGCTTGGTCGCTGACGGCGCATGACCCTTGCAAGATGGGTGTGCGCCGTTTTTTGTTTACCGGGCATATTTTTCGTAGCACAAATTAAACGACATCTAGCGAAAGGACCATAACACGAATGGACACCGCAATGATCGGCAAGGTCGAGAAGGCGAAATTGTACGCAGAGGAACGCGAGCGCGTTACGTTTAACAGCTTCGCCGCCGTCTTCCGTGGGGACAACAACACCTATGAGATCTCCCTCAGCGCCGAAGGCTGGAACTGCGCCTGCCCCGGCCACCGCGATCACGGCATGTGCCCGCACATCATGACGCTAGAGCGCGTCCTGGACAAGATGCTCAAGCGCCCGCCCATGCCCTACGTCCCCGGCCAGAACGTCGTTAGCGATGTTGAGAAGTCCATTCGCTACTCACATGAGCCAGAGCGCGTCACCTTCACCTCTTTTGATGTGACCTTCGAGGGCGACCACAACACCCATCAGGTGAGCTACGATAACGGCGTATGGTTGTCTGAGGATAGCTTCTTCAAGAACCACGGCTACTCGTCGCACACGATGGCAATGGAACGTATCCTCAAAGATATGCTCCCACAGCCCGCCCCCAGCGAGTAAGCGACCCCTGAAAGCAAATGTGGCGAGGGATGGGATGAATAAATCCCCCGCCACATATCCAGGCATCGCTCGCGCCTCGTGGCTCATCACTTTCAATCAAACATCCGCATTTGTTTGATCGCCACCTGCAAGTTCAGGCGCGTCAGCGGGTCCGCCAAGTCCTCCTGCAATAACTGCGTAATGCGTTGCAACCGATAGTTCAACGTGCTGCGATGAATGTGTAGCGCGTCCGCCGTCGCCACCCCGTTACCGCCCAGGTCCAAATATTGCTCCAACGTGTTGAACAGGTCCGCCTGTTTCTCCTGGCGTAGATCGCGCAATAGCCCTACGTGCGGATTCCCGCGCAAGCTCGCTGCCCCCGCGTGATACAGCGCGTGTAGAAAGCCCAATGAGGCAAACGTCGCCATCCGCCGTGGATCATCCAAACGCCGCATGATGGACAGTACCTCCGTACACTGCGCGTGAGCCTCCGGCACAGCTGCCTGTCCCTGGTGTGCCCCGCTGACTGCGACCCGCACCCGTGGATGCTCCAATTGTGCTAGGATCACCTCTGCTGCGGCCTCCGCCTTGGCTCGCCCGCCCAATAACACCACGACCTGCCCGGCAAACTGGCTGACAATTGCCTCCCAGCCGTTTTCCGAGGCGAGGCGGTTCACCGCCCGGTACACCCGCACCAAGCGCCCATTGCGGCTGTCTGACGTGTCCACCAGCAACAACGTAAACGGGTGATCCAGGTCTACGCCATAACGCAACGCTTGGTCTGCCAGCAATGTCTCGCGTTCGTCGTCTGCCTCAATGAGTTGTGCCATCAAGCTCCCCTTCAATGACGCCTCCGCCGTCTGTACGGCCTCCTGATGCAACATCATCAGTGCCGCGACTGTCGCCCCGCTTTCTAGCGCCATCCAGTCAATTTCTGACAGCGGTGAGCCGTCCGCGATGATCCACATGTATCCGTAAATCTCACCATGCACCACAATCGGGGCTAGAATACGCTCCATTTCCAGCCCCACCTCAGGAATCTGAGGCAGTTGCACTGGGCGCAACGTCTCGCGCAGTTCGCCCATCACCCCCCGGTCCTCCAGCGTTTGGATCAGCGTTGGGTTGGTGTGGCCGTGTTCTAGTGTGTAGCGCCGCGCCTCATCGTAGGCCGCGATATTGGCCGAAGCCAGCGCCTCAAACCGCTCCGTTTCGATGCTGATTGACTGTTGGATCAACCCCGCCAGTTCATCGGCCAGGTCTTGCAACCCGCCGCCGTCCAGCACCAGCCGCGATAACACCTGGTTGATGTCCAGCGCCCGCCGCACGGACGACATCGTTTCCTGGGCAATCCGCTCGTTAATTGTGCGGGCCACATCCACAAACCGTGCCTCAAACGGAATCGCGATCAGCGGTAGGGCGTGCGAGTTGGCGATGGTGTGCCACTGCACCGGGAGTTCGTCCAGGTAGCGGCCCACCGTCACACACAGCGCCGCAATCTTCTGCCGGGCCAGCGCCTCAATCACGTCAATCTGTTCGGGTAGGGTTTTCGGCATGTTGAAGGCGGTAGTCAAGACGAGTTCACCCCCGTTGACCCAGTTGTGGGCATCTGGCACACCAGAGTTATGCACCCACGAAATTGGGCGTTGTAATCCGGCTTCCCCGGCGACCACCTGCGCCCCGGCGAAAACCTCCATGTCCAATACATCTGCAACCGTAATCATTCGGCCTCCGCAACCCCATCAAAATTGATCTACACACCGCGCAACGTCCAGTAAATCTCGTCATCCGTCAGCGTTCGGTGGTCTGCCAGGGCGGTATAGGCAATCACACGCCCCAGCCGATAATACGCCAACTGGTTGGAATCTACCGGGTGATACGCGCCGCTTTCAAACAACAACGTTCCACCACACAGCGGGGGACCCTTTTCTAAAGCCGCTGCCGCCCCAAAATATGCCGCACCCGTCAACACCCGTAACCAGGCTTCGGCGGTCTGTGTGTCTTGATCCAACCCAAAGAAGTTGTTGACGATGCCCAACGTCAACACCGTGCTGTCCAGCGGATAGTAGCTTGCTGTCACGTCAGCGAATAACGACGGTCCTCCCGTCTGCCACACGACCCGCCCATGATGCTGAAAGCCGCGTCTGGCTTGGCAGGGCCAACCACGCCCCACGACGTTAAAGGTACGCGACAGGTGCAGGTCAGGTTGAAGGGGTAGCTGCGGGGCGGCGCGTATCGTGAGGATAAAGCGCCCGTCGCCAGGGGATACACGGCGCAAAATGGTCATGGTTAGGTGTGCCTTCGTTAGCTGGGGGCTGGCGGGGGGAGGTGTGGTGTGTCATGACGTGGGTAGTGGTGTGCCTTACGCCAGCGTTGCGCCACCTGTTGAGCCTCTGCTGTCCCGGTGTTCTCCAGCGCCCACACGGTAATCCGTCCTAGTTCTGGCGCGTTCTCTAGTACGTCCATCAGAAACGGCAATGTTGACGGGCTGGCAATTTCACCCAGTGATTGCACCGCTGCCCACCGAACTTGACGCACATCCTGTTCAACAGCCGCCTGTAACGCAACGATAGCCGCCGGGTGCCGTAACACCCCCAACAACTGCGCCGCCACTAACCGCTCACGGAAGCCCTCGTGTTCACGGTCCAGCAACACCACAGCCAAGCGCGTTACCGCCACCTCACCATAACGGATTAACGCCCGTGCTGCACCCGCACACAACGCGGTTTGGTTCGGCAAATTCGCCAACCGCAGTAACAACGGCAACGTGGACGGGTCTGCTAACATCCCCAGCCCGTAAACCGCCGCTAATCGTATCGACTCTGGTTGATTTTTACTCTCTGCTAACAGCCGCAATGTGCTGATAGCCTGGGCCGCCTGTAGGTCCCCCAGTGCCCACACCGCCGCCTCCCGCACAGACAAATGTGGGTCGTGTGTCGCGTCGATGATGTGCCCTAGCGCCGCAACATGTTGACGCCGGGCAAGCGTTTCGATGGCGGCAAACCGTTCGTAGGGATTGACACTGTGAAGCGCAGCCAGCGCATTCTGAATGACGGGATCGTTTTCAGCAGACGGCATATGGCCTCCACTACTCGGCGATGTCCGGCATGTACGCCGGTTTGACGTGTTGGAGTGCTTTCGGCAACGCTGCCGCTGGCTGTTCCCACACCACAGGCCGGATGAAGTTCTCACGGTCAGTGTGCATCAATGCCCGGTCGATCTCCTGCGTCACTGTCTCGGACTGTGCCGCCGCGCCACTCCAAAATAATTGGAACACCTCAGCCTCATCCACCAGCTTGAGCAAGCCCTCGTTCCAGTTCCCCTCTGCGCGCATCTCCATTACGTCGCGCATGTTATACATGCCTAACGCCTCGTACACCCGCTGGTACCGTTCTGCCAGTGCCTTGTCTGCGATGCTGGCGTAGATCGTGCGGTATGGCTTGCGGAACACGCGCCGCACCACGTCCTTGCGATCTGTGGCAAGCCCCTTGCCCACATAAACTGATAACGGCACATCCGCCACCACCAGGCCATCCACCATAAATGTCAGGTAGCCGTTGGTGGCCTCGTCTAACCGCGCATCTACCGCCCGCATCTCGAAGTCAAAACGGTGCCACGTTCGGTAGAAGCCGATGCTCACCGTCTGCGGGTTAAACTGGAATCCCTTCATGTGTGGTGTCACCGTGACCTGCGCCCCCTCCGGGATACGATAGCGCAAATTGCGGTTTCGGTCGTACAGGATGTTCGGCAGCTTATCCGGGTCGCCGCCCTCAGCGTCCGCCGTGACTGCGTCTTGTGCGTAGCCCAACATGGCATAGGCCTTGACTGGCTGCCACACGTTCGGGGCGAGTTCCTTCGGATAATAGGCCGCGAAGCGCACCCCCGTCCTGCCGTTGTGCCCTTCGAGGTCCGCTAGTGCTGGGTCGTCGTTCCCCTCGCGCCGCATCCCGCCACTACTCCCGATAGGGCGGTTGCCGCTAAACCGCGACGAGCGGTTCCCAAACGGGCTGCTCCCGGACGAACGGCTCCCGAACGAGCTGCTCCCGGACGAGCGGCTGAACGGGCTGTTGCTGGACGAGCGGCTCCCGAACGGGCTGCTCCCAGAGGACCGTCCGCTGAACGGGTTACTGCGGTTGTTCTTGTCGTCGTTATCATCATCGTCGTCGTCGTCATACTCAAGATCGTAGTCATCATCGTCATCGTCGTCTGTGTCTTTAGATGACGATAAACGACTGCGGAACGGATTACGGCTTGATGAACTGCTGCTGGACGAACGGCTCCCGAACGGGCTACTGGGGAGCTTCGGGCGCGTCGTTGGTGCGGCCTCCTCATAGATCACTACCGGAGCTAGCGATTCGCCGTTCGTCTCTAGGATTGCCTCACAACGCCGGATGAACCGCTCTTGTGCTTTGTTTTCGTCGGCATACCCGCCGACTTTCGCGTCCATCATCTCGCGCTCACGCTGGAGCGCATCCACCATCCGCCGCGCACGCCGCGCCTGGTCTCGAAAATCGTAGAGCGCATGGGTGGCAACCGCCATCAGCGCTACCCCGAACAGCACAATCTGCACCATGGGTAACTGCAACCCGGCAATTAGCCCGCCAGTTGCCGCCACTAGTGCGACCAATGTCGCGCTGATGTTCATAAGCTGGTAGCGCCGCGCCCTTTGCTCGTAACGGGCGACTTCTGGCTCCCAGCGATGGGTCATGTAATTGGTGTAATGGTTCGTATCATTTGGCATAAGATTATGCGACTACCGTTCTTATAGTTTGCCAACTGCCAGTGTGTTACCGTCATGTTTTTGCTGTGGGCGGGGCCTGCGCCGCCAACCAGTCTAGCACTGTCTCATCACTCACGGGTAATGCCGCCAGGAATACCGCCCCGCGTGAGTCGCCAAGGGCCGCCCACAGGGCATGAACCAGCCGCACCAGCCCAGACATGTACGGCTCATAAACTGCGTCACGCCCCCTTTGTTGTAACCCTAGTTCATCATCACGCACATAGGCTACCACCAACGGCTGCTCTGTAACCTGTGCTGCTGCCATCGCCGCCCGCACCGGGTCCGCTGGTTTGTAGCGGCTCTGCAACGCCAACACAGTCCGGCAGTCTGCCAATGCCTTCGACGAGAACACACTGTGCGGGCACACCGCAAACTGGCCCCGTGTTAGGTCCGTGCGCAGTTGGTCGGCATACGGTGCCTCGGCCTCACTGTGGCTGATGAATACGTCGTATGGGGGAGAGGTGGGTTGTTGCATCCTGGCCGCCACGCACTGGACTGATTTCACGCTATTATACATGAATTGTAGAAGATGTGGGGTCAGTTTGCGACCCGATCGGTGGGGGTTGGAGCGTACAAACGGGCTACTAAAGATGAATAGACCGTAAGTTTGATTAGCCAATTTATCACGACAAAGATACAGTTACGACGCATTTCGTTGCCCGGAAATGCCAGATGCGCTGAAAATTCTTATCTTTCCTATTTCGGAGTACGTGACATGAAAAAATACTTGATACTGCTGTTGTCCGTGGTGGCGCTGGTGGCCGTGTCGGTCGCTGCCCAGGACGACACCCTGCCTGCACCAACTGACCTGGAGGACGGCTGGAACTATGTTGAACTAGGCGAGGGCTTTGAGTGTGCCTTCGGTGACCCGTTTGGCTTCTTCGTCCACCCCGGCGACACCGCCCGCCTGACGGTTCACCTCCAGGTGGGCGGGGGTTGCTGGAACGCGGCCACCTGCCAGCCGGGTGGCCTGTTTACCCCGGCGGTAGACCCCACCGCCTTTGATGAGCCGGCGGGCATCTTCGACATGACGAACGAGGTCAACCCGCTAGCGGACTACGCCCACGTTGTCATTCCGTCGTGTAATGCGGACGTACACCTGGGCAGCTATACCACGACCTACGAACCAGTCGAGACGGAAGACGGCATGACCGAGGAATTGACGTTCAACCATACCGGCTTTACTAACGCCAGCGCCGTGTTGGCGTGGGTCTACGAGGCTTACCCGGACGCCGAGGAGGTCATCATCACCGGGGCCAGCGCCGGGTCGGTTGGGTCCATCTACCACACCCCCTATATCGCCAGCCAATACCCGGACGCCCGCGTTGTGCAGATCGGTGACTCGTTCACCGGCGTCTTTCCGGAGGGCTTCGACGGCATGGCGGTGTGGGGCGCGCACGACAACCTGCCCACCGACATTGAGCCGTTCGGTGAGATTGACCCGGTTGCCGAGCTGACCACCACCGCCAACAGCCTCTATCTCGCCACGGCGGCGGCCTTCCCGGACCTCGTGATTGGCGAGTTCACCACGGCCAACGACAACGTGCAAACCCTGTTCTGGGGCGTGCAGGGCGGCGAGGACCCGGCGGACTGGCAACGGGCCATGTTCGACAAGATGGCAACTCTCAGCGGGGAGATGGCTAACTTCCGGTACTTCGTGGCCGGGGGCGACGCTCACGCCATCATGACCAGCCCGGCCTTCTACCAGTATGAGGTGGACGGCACGCTGTACCGTGACTGGTTCAGCGCCCTCGTCGCCGGGGAGGACGTGACCAACGTCACCTGTGAGGACACTGACTGTAGCGAGGCCGAACTCGCTACCCCCTAAAATCCAACAAAAAAGGGACATGCAGCGCTGCATGTCCCTTTTGGTCGTTTCTGCTGATCTGCCGCCCGCTACAAAATCTGCGACAGGAACTCCTGCGTGCGCGGGTGCTGTGCTTGGCCGAAGAAGTACTCCGGCGGCCCCTGCTCCACGATACGCCCGGCGTCCATGAAGATCACCCGGTCGCCCACCTCCCGCGCAAAGCCCATCTCGTGCGTTACCACCAACATCGTCATACCACTAAGCGCCAGTTCCTTCATCACCATCAGCACCTCGTTCACCATCTCCGGGTCCAGCGCCGAGGTCGGCTCGTCGAACAGCATGATCTTCGGTTCCATCGCCAGCGCCCGCGCAATTGCCACACGCTGCTGCTGCCCACCAGAAAGCTGACCGGGGTATTTGTTCGCCTGCTCTGGGATGCCCACACGCTGTAGCAACTCCATCGCTTTCGCCTCTGCTCGTTCGCGCGGCCACTGGCGCACCCGCATCGGCGCAAGTGTGATGTTCTGCAAGATCGTCAGGTGTGGGAACAGGTTGAACTGCTGGAACACCATGCCCGTCTCACGCCGAATCTCCGCGATATTCCGCATGTCGTTGCCCATCGTGATCCCGTCGACGACAATGTCTCCGGACTGGTGCTCCTCTAGGCGGTTGATGCACCGAATTAAGGTGGACTTCCCGGACCCCGACGGCCCAATAATCACCACCACCTCCTGCGGCTGCACCTCTAAATTGATGTCGCGCAACACATGGAAGTCACCAAACCACTTGTTCATATCCTGCAAAACGATAATCGGGTCATCGCCTGCCACATTCGGCGTTGTTTCGTCTGCCATCGCTCTTTTTCCTCGAACTTAATTCTGATTACAAAGGTACATTTTGGCCTTCCCCTCATCCTCCCCCCAGAGGGACTTTACAACGTTGTGGGCCAATCCTAACTCCGTCGTGCGCTACCCGATCCGCTTTCCTCGATCCGGCGGCTTACGAAGGACATGACATAGCTGAAGATAAAGTAGATCACGGAGATAAAGACCAACGTCTCCAAACGCCGCCCCACAAACTCCGACTGGGCCACCACACGAATCGCCACACCTGTGAGGTCCGCCAAGCCCACGATGTACACCAGCGATGTGTCCTTAAATAAGCTGATGGCCTGCCCCACCAGCGCCGGGATCACCGCACGCAACGCCTGCGGTAGCGTGATCTGCATCGTCACCTGCACGTTGTTCAGGCCGAGCGCCTTACCCGCTTCCTCCTGCCCGCTAGGGATGGACTGCAACCCCCCGCGTACATTCTCCGCAAGGTACGCCGCACTAAACATCGTGATACCGACCATCGCCCGGACCACCTGCGGCACCGTCGCAAGTTCCGGGTTCACCAGCGGCACTAACAACGACGCCATGAACAGCACCGTAATTAGCGGCACCCCGCGCACAAACTCAATGTACAAGATACAGAAGTATTTGATCGCCGGGTAGCGGTGCGCCCGCCGCCCCAACGCTAGCAGAATACCGATTGGGAACGACGCTATAATACCGACTATCGTCAGCATGAACGTTAGCAGGAACCCGCCCCACAAGCGCATCTCAGCAACGGGTAACAACCGATCACTCCGGAACTGTGTCATCACCCCGGCACCTGCCAGTAGGTTGATAACCAATGGCACCAGCGCATACACGCCAACCCACAACACAACCGCGCCAACCAGCCCACGCCGTCGTGCGCCCAGTGGCAACGTATCCTCATTGCTCAGGCCCATGTTAATCATCATGATGACGATGGCACCCCACAACACCAACTGCACGTAGAAGCCCATCTGTGTGAGGTACCCCTCCGCCCGTACCGGGAAGACGGTTTCGCCATTCACCTCCAGGGAGGTACGACGCTCGATTTCCGCCTGCAAGGGTGGGGTGGTATTGTTCTCCAGCGCGGTAGCGGTTTCTGCCTCCAGGACCGTGCCAACCGCATCGCGATAGGCGAAGTAGTCGCCAACGTTCACCACCACCGGGCCGTCCTCGGCGCTTGGCACGTATTGGTTGTAGACCAGTGACGGCTCCCCGGCCAAAACCTGGAAGGCGATCACATGCAGCAGGATACCGATCACGGTAATGCCGAGCAAACCCTGCCGCAGTTGTTTGTTGTCAAAGCTGTTGTAGGTCGCCCCGACGAAGAACGCCACCCCGACCCACACCAACATCGCAACGATGTTGCCAAGCCCGATGCTACCTAGCGAATCAATCCCCAGCGACAGCAGGAACAGCAGATAGGCCGCTAATAGCCACCCTAGTAAGTTCGTTGTCGGGGTAATCCCGCCGCCGGGCACGACTGGGGCCGCCCGGCGGATGCCCACCGCCGCCACATAGCCCAGCGCCCCAAAGACGACGAACCACAGCGACGACATGCCCATCAGGTCGAGGGTTGGCACCAACCCCAACATCACGTAATCCGCTGTCGGGCGCTCCCCGGCATACTGCGTGTCGGTCAGGCGCAACAGCCCGACCTCCGCCTCTTCGCCGTCTGCGTCTGTTAATGTGACACGTTCATCGGTAATCACCGTGCGCCGGTAGACATTCACGTACTCGGCAATCGTCTCTCTCTGGAGGCGACCCGTCGCCTCGTCCACAATCGGCTCGCCGTCCTCGTCCAGTACAGGGTCCACCACCGAACGCTCAATCAACGGATAGATGTTACGAGCGTCCAACACCATCATCACATCCTCGGCGTCCACCACCGCCTCGACGACATACCAGCCGTCTGTCGGGAGTTGCGCGGTGAGTTCACCCTCACCTGGCGTCAAGGTTGCCTCGCCCAGGGATGCCCCCTCAGCGTCTAGCAACATCACGTTAACGGTCGCGCTGTTGATGTCATAAATCCCGGTGATCTCGCGGTACTCTGTCTCTGGCAGTGTCAGGAAGGCCTCGCAGGATAACAAAACCTCGCTGTCAACCTCTAGCGCCGCGACCTCTTCCTCGTTGACCGCCAACGGGGCCAACGCCTCATATAGGTTGAGTTTCTCCGCCTTCAAATCTAGGAATTGGGTACATGTTAACAGTGTCGCCCCGGACCGCTGATGCGCGTTTAGCGTCTTGGTGATTTCCTCTAGCCGCAGGACGTCCTCGTTGCGGTTCAACGCTGCATTGAAGTACGCCTGCATCGGGCGGTCCATGAACCCTGCTAGCTCCCGCGCCTGCTCGTCATCCGTGATGGTATCTGGCACGGTGATCTGAATGGTTGTCCCACCACGGCCCACGAACGCAAAACGGTCTGTCGGCGTCTCTGTCACCGTACCAGACTGCACATCTACAACCCCGGCAGACAGATACGTAGCCGGTGCTGGCAACGTGGCATTTGCCACCACTGGCACCGCAAATAGTGCCGCGAGAATCACACCCACCGTAATCAGGAACTCCCGCGAGACCCGGCTGTGGGTCGCAATCGTGAAGCCCGTCATGAACCCGGCCAGGTTCACCAGAAATGCCAGCCGCCAGATTGACGTAATCGGGTAGGTACCCGCCATGAAGCTGCGGAAGTTCTGGTTGATCGTCAGCCAGTTGGCCTGCTGCACCGCCCACGTTGTCACCGTCACCGTCACCGAGACGATAACCACTACAGACAAGATCGTCAGTATTGCGTCCAGGGGCGAGCCAAATAAATTCTCTCGAACCCAGCCCACCGGCCCTACAGATAAGCTCGGCGCGGACCGACGCGGTGGGTCGTCGTAGTTCACGACCACGCTCGCTTTGTCCAGTTTCTTCTCTTCGGGTTGGTTGTCCATAGTCGGCCTACCTTGTCACAAGTTGGAATCGCTGGTTGACGAGGTTCATCACAAACGAAATCGTCAAGCTGATGAGCAAGTACGTCACCATGATGATGATAATCCCGGACACGGACTGTCCTGTCTGGTTAATGACCGTGTTCATCACCGTGAATGTGTCCGCGTAAGATGCCACAATCGCCAGCGAGCTGTTTTTTGCAAGGTTGAGATACTGGTTGCCCATCGGCGGGATAATCACACGGAGCGCCTGCGGCAGAATAATCAGCGTGAGCATGTCGTTGCTGTCCAGCCCCACCGCCGCCGCCGCCTCACGTTGGCCCTTGGGCACCGCCTGGATACCCGCACGCACAATCTCGGCGATAAACGCCGATGTGTAGATAACCAAGCCTGTCAGGACTGCCATATACTCCGGCGATAGGCCCGTCCCCGCTACGTAACGCCGTCCCCGGTCATCACGAATCGCCGGGAAGAACGCCATTGCGTTTGGCTCCAACGCCGAAATTTGCAGGGGATCCACATACCGTTCACGCAACGCCTGTCCTACCGTCAAATCACGCCGGGTGGTGTCCTCAATCACCGTCACGATGATGCCTTCACGGTCTTTCGTGATCGTCACCTCCTCGTCCACCACAATCTTGACCGCGCCCTCATCAATGCTGATGATTGCGTCGTCCAGGTAGGTGCTCTCAACTGGGGGCGCACCAATCCCGACTGTTACCCAGCCGACCACCGCCAGCACCAGGATGACCCCCGCGCCATAGGCCCCTCGTGGGAACTTGCGCCCGGTGCGTTCGGTCACGCCGCCCAGGTATAACCACAACCCAATCGCCGCTAACACGCCAAAGGTCACGAACGCCAGCCACACCGGGTAACGTGGTGTCGTGAAGAACTGCGGCAGGTAAACCCCCTGCGAACTCATCGACAGCAACGACCCCGGCATCCGAAATAGGAAGCCGCCGGGGATGATCCCTGCGTAGAAGAGGAAGCCGCCGCCAAGCACACCACCCAGCGCCCCGACCAACAGCCGCCGTGTGTTCTTGGCCGTGATCGTCAGAATCACCGCTGCAATCGCCAGCCCCAGCACAACCACAAATGCGATGAACGGCCCATATAGCAAGCTCCCGCTGCGGAGCGCCTCCGCCGTGGCAAGGCTGGTCTCCGTCCCGGCCAATTCCAGCAGGCTTAACCGCCAGAAGGCGATCTCAATCGTGGATGCTGCCGTCAGGCCACCCAGCGCGATTGCATTGCGTGTCGTTGTCTCGCGCCCCTGGAAGTAGAACGCAATGAATGCCCCCCCCACTAGGTAGATGACCCACCGCCACGAGAGCGCCAACACCCCACCCGGCGGAAACTCTATCGCGTTCTCTGGACGGGGGAGCGCGATAAACACCACGAAATACCATAGAATCAACTGCACCAGCAGCGGGGTGTTTCGCAAAACCTCAACGTAGATGCGCGAGAGTGTCCGCACGAGCCAGTTGTTGCTCAACAGGAATACGCCGAAGAAGATACCTAGCAAGGTCGCCGCGACCAGCCCTACCGTTATCACCCGTAGGGTATTCTGCACACCCACGAGGAAGGCCTCAAAGAAACTGTCGTCAGAGGTGTAACTCTCCGCGCCACCAATGTCAAAACCGGCACGGTCACCTAACCAGGCGAATGTCGGTGCCTGGTTACTGGCCTGGAGCGCGGTGATGATGTTGTTGCTCAGGACGTATCCCGCAATCACAATGAGAATCACAAAAATGATTTGGAGCGCCACTTGCCAGAAGCGCAAATCCCGCCAGAAGGGAACGCCTTCTGCTTGGGGAGTAGAGGAGCGTACAGCCATAGGGGGTTGCCTCCGCAATGCAGGCTACAACACAAATTTCAAAACTAGCGCCGTAAGAAATAAAAGCGTTTAAGTATCACCCTAAGCAAAACCCGACGACACACGGGGGGTATGTCGTCGGGCTGGGGGTTAAACAGCGTGCTGTTTAACGGAAGGGCGGTGCGTAGAGCAGGCCGCCGTCGGTCCACAGCGCGTTGATGCCACGCTCCAGGCCGAAGATCGTCTCCGGGCCGAGGTTACGGTCGAACACTTCGCCGTAGTTCCCTACCTGGCTAATCACCTCAACCATGAAGTCGTTCGGGATGCCCAAGTAGCTACCAGCCGGGGTGTCGCCGATACCCAGTAGGCGCTGGGTTGCCGGGTCTTCGCTGTCTAGGAAGTCACCGACATTCTCGCTGGTGATGCCATCCTCTTCTGCTTGCATCATGCCGAATACAACCCATTGCACGACATCGGCAAACTGTGGGTCGCTCTGCGGTGTTAGCGGGCCAAGTGGCTCCTTGGACAGAATGATGTCCAGGATTTGCAGCGAGCCGGGATCTGGAGCAGCAGCCTTACGGGAGATCAGACCGGAGGTGTCGGTGGTCACAGCAGCGCAACGGCCAGCATAGAAAGCGTCCAGCGCACCATCAAAGTCCTGGAACGTCTGAAGCTCAAAGTCCAGGTCGCGGCTTGCCATCGCGTCGGTGATGTTCAGCTCAGTGGTCGTTCCGGCGTTGGTGCAGATGGTCTCACCTTCGAGGTCCTCCAAGGATGCGAAGCCGCTACCGGCCTCAACCATGATGCCCTGACCATCGTAGTAGGTGGTCGCCTGGAAGATGGCCCCCCATTCGGTGTCACGGCTCAACGTCCAGGTGGTGTTACGGATGAGCAAATCAATCTCACCAGCAGCCAGCGCAGTCGGGCGCTCGGCAGCCGTCAATGGGCGGAACTGCACCGCGTTGGCGTCACCGAGGACGGCAGCTGCCACCGCACGGCAGAAGTCGACATCGAAGCCGGAGTACTCACCGGCGTCGTTCACCGTCCCGAAACCGGGCAGGCGGTCGTTCACACCACAGATCAGCTCACCACGGTCCAACACGCGCTGGGTGATCTCACCCACTTCAGCGTCCTGGGCCATGACCGCGCCGCCAAATACCAGCGCGAAGACCAACAGGGTGGCAACAAGTAAATTACGTTTATTCATGTGTAGCGAACTCCTTCGAGTGTAAATGTAGACATTTGTATCTTAAGGAACGGTTTTTGCAGCAAATATTTGTGATGTTTAGAGTGGCTAAACACACTACAGCCGCAAAGTTCGGGCCAAGTAATTTCTTAGCCTAAACTTAACACTAGTCAAATGTTACCGTACCCATCCACATTGTGCAAAAGTTTGGACTGCTTTGGTTATTGCAATCTGTGTGATTCTTACAAGCCTTTAATTTTCAACGTGGTTTGTTTAATATAACGCCGACACATCGCATTGCCTTGGTGAACTCAACACAAATTTCACCCGCTTTCCATAGGAATGCACGACAAAATTCGCTTAGGTTGTTATATTTTTACGGAAACTCGTGGGGAAATGCAGTAAAGTATAGGTAGAATTTCCTAAAATTAAGCCAACTACCAAGGCGAAAGAGCCAGTATGTCCGACATCGATCAAATAATGCAAGAGTATCGCTCCCTGCGCGGCAAGGGAATGTTACCAAAGGAAACCTTGCGTCGGCTGGGGTCTGTCATCCAAAGCCTACCCCTCGAAGATAAAGAACAACTCGCAGATGCCATTCGTCGCTACGAAGGCCGTGATCTCAATGTTGAAGAAAGTACCCGTGGTGCGGAGGCCAATACCAACACGCGCACTACCCAACGGGTGAAACCCATCCGCCCGACCGAACCTAAGCCGTTGAAGTCGCTACGAGAAAAGGCTGAGGCCCAGGGCAACCGCGTGTTCTGCTGGCAGTGCGGCACCCCCAACCCCGCCAAGGCCATGATCTGTACGCGCTGTGGGGCTATTCTGAAGAAAGCCACCAACGCCGCCACCCGTCAGCTAGAAGCTGGGGGGGGTAAGAGCAAGCCGGAGCACTATACCCGGAGCAGTATTGTGCTGATGCGCGTTCGCGACGCCGATGAGATCATCCAACTGCGCCCACAGGAAATAGACCACGAGATTATTGTAGGTCGTGCCGACGCTGCGGGGGTCGTCATGCCAGATGTAGATCTGTCCGAATTTGGCGCAACCGAGGCGGGTGTCTCCCGTATGCACATGGCGGTCTCCTATGACCGGGAGACCGGAACCGTGCAAATCGTGGATATGGACAGTGCCAACGGTGTGTTCGTCAACGGGCAACGCCTCGCCGCCAAGGAAAAGCGTGTCCTCCGCGACGGCGATCAACTGCGCCTGGCAGAATTGGTTATCAACGTCTACTTTGAGCACCCCTAGGCTGCATTGCATTTCAACAGGGCGTTACACCCATAACGCCCCCTATCTCTCTCGTCTTTTATGTCCCCGGAGCGTGCGCCCATGTCCCGTATTCGGATTGCCGTCTGTGTAATCGCCCTGTTATTTGCCCTGCCCGTTGTTGCCCACACCCAAACCGACTACATCGCTGAGGGCAATGAATTCTTCCGAGCTGGAGATTACGCCCAGGCGATTCAGTTCTACAACCAGGCTATCATTGAGGACCCCGCCGACCCCATTCCCTATTACAACCGGGGCCTCGCCAACCAACGCCTCGGTAACCTGGAAGCAGCCCGCGCCGACTACAATCTCGCCCTGCGCTTTGACCCCACCTACGCCCGTGCGCTCAACCAGCGCGGCAACCTGTTCTACGACGAACGCGATTATGAAACTGCCCTGGGCGACTATGAAGCCGCTATTGCTGCGGACCCCGAAAATGCCATCTACCATCACAACCAGGCACAAGCACTTTTTCAGCTAGACGACACCGCTGCCGCGATGATCGCCTATACTACTGCCATCGACCTCGACCCGGAATACGATCTGGCCTACTACAACCGGGGCCGCCTCCATGCCTACCTCGAAGACGACACCGCCGCCATTGCCGACTACACCGCCGCGCTGGAACTCGACCCCGAATACACTTGGGCCTTCAATGCTCGTGGTAATGTGTACCTCAACCTGAACCAATATGAGGATGCCATCGCCAACTATAACCGCGCCATCGAGACGGACCCGACCTATGCCCTGGCCTACTACAACCGCTCCCTGGCCTACTACGACTTGGAGGACTACGAACGCGCCATCGCCGACCTCGATTTCTCGCTCGCCCTGGACCCCACCTACTACCGTGCATTTACCGCCCGTGGCAACGCCTACCGCCAGCTAGAGGAATATGAAACGGCGCTCGACAATTACGACGAGTCGATTCGCCTCAACGAGGCATATGCCCCCGCCCACAGTGGTCGCGCTGAAACCTATCGCCTGTTAGAAGACTTGCAGGCTGCTGAGGCGGGTTTCTACCGGGCGCTGGACCTCAACCCGGACAGCGCCTTCACCCTCCGTGGCATTGGGGATGTACTGATGGACCAGGAACTGCCGGATGCCGCGTTGGCGTGGTACGACCGTGCCCTGTTGGTTGACGACGCAGACGACAGTGTGACCCATAACCGTCTCGGTAACGCGCACTTCGAGCTAGAAAATTACCAGGCGGCCATCACGGCCTACAACCGCGCTATTGACCTCGCCCCGGACTTCGCCACGGCCTACTTCAATCGTGGGCTGGCACTGTCCCAACTCGGCGAAACCAACGCCGCCATTCTGTCTTATGAGGCTGCTTTAGAAATCGACCCGGAATACGCCAGCCCCCACCGTGAACTCGGTGACATCTACTATGATGAAGGGGACCTGGAACGGGCCACTGCCGCCTACCAGGAATATGAACGCCTCACCGGGGCGCTGGATGACTATATGCTGGAGCGGATGGGCGAGGACTAACAGCAAGCGAACAAGCGAAGGCTGAATGTGTCCGGTTTGCGTTACTTGTTGGGTTTTCCACGCGAGGTCGCGGAGAGCCAGTGTGTTAAAATGGCCGCTTGACACTTAAAATCCGTGTGTAAGACTTGCCCACTAACATTGAGCCAAGCTGTGAGGAAACCATGCCGGACAACACCAATCGTATTCGTGTGCTGCGTATCATTGCCCGTCTGAACATCGGCGGCCCAGCTATTCATGTGAGCCTGCTCACGCAACGGTTGGACCGGGAACTATACGACACCCGGCTGGTTGTGGGGAACGTTAGTGGCGACGAGGGGGACATGACCTACTATGCTGAGTCGTTGGGTGTTCAGCCGGACATACTGCCCAGCCTGCAACGGGAGGTCAACATCGTGCAGGATGCGCGTGTGTTGGTCGCCCTCTACAAGATGATGCGCGAGTATCAACCGCATGTCGTCCACACACACACGGCCAAAGCAGGGTTTATCGGGCGTTTGGCGGCGAAGATGGCCGGGGTTCCTGTGATCGTTCACACCTTTCACGGCCATGTGTTTAAGGGGTACTTCGGCCCAGCCAAGATACAGATGTTCCTGCTACTAGAGCGGTTAGCCGCCCGCTTTTCGGACACGATTATTACCCTGACAGATAGCCTCCGGCGGGAACTCGCGGAGGACTATCGTATCACGCGTAAGAGCCGGATGACGGTATTACCGTTGGGGTTGGACCTTCAGGCCTTTGCCCAGGTGGAGCGCAAAACGGGGGCTTTTCTCAACAATTGGGATATTCCGCCCGATGCCCATGTGGTTGGCATTGTGGCGCGGCTGGCCCCGATTAAGAACCACGCCTTGTTCGTAGCGTCAGCCAAGCTCATCCACCAACAGCGCCCGAATGTGCGTTTTGTCATCGTAGGCGATGGGGACACGCGTGCCGAAACAGAAGCACAGGTGAAGCGCTTGGGGCTGGACGATGTGTTCACGTTCACGGGCTGGCTGCAAGGGACGCCGGAGGTCTATGGGGACCTTGATGTGAAAGTGATTACCAGCCACAACGAGGGAACTCCCGTGACGCTCATTGAGGCGTTGACGGCGGGGTGCCCGGTCGTTTCTACGGATGTGGGTGGGGTGTCTGAGTTGTTGGAAGGGGGGGCCTTTGGGGCATTGGTGCCTGCGGGGGATGCCCAGGCCATTGCAAACGCCGTTATGGAAACGTTAGACAATCCACCAGATCCGGAGGTCGCACGGCGGGCCATGATCCATCGCTACGGGATTGACCGCCTTGTGCGTGACATCCAGAGCCTCTACCTGGGCCTGTTGATGCGAAAGGGGCTGGACCCCCGCCGTAACGCTGACCAACAGAAAACTCATGCGCGTACCTAACTGTGGAGGAATGGCCCATGCGAAATTTGTCGGGGAAATCAATCCCGTTGTTGGTGAGCAAGCTCAAGACGGCAATTATGGCAAGCCAACGCACACGCGGTGGCGTGGAGATGTGGCGACGACAGGAAGAAATCAAGGACGAGCTTGCCAGCCGGGGCACAGCCGCGATTCCATCGTTGTTAGAGGTTATGCAGTTGGCGGATGTCGCGCCACATGCCGCCGATGTCATTGGGCTGATTGGTTCGTCTGAGGCGGTTGTGCCACTCGCGAGGCTACTGGCCGGGGCGGAACCCCAACACACCAAGCGGGCGGCTGCCAAGGCACTGCGGTCCATCAACAGCCCGGAGGCGATCCTGGCTGTGAATATCTGGGAGAGCCGCGTGGAGAAAACACGGGCGCGTGTGACGACCTTTGTGCAGGATCGGACGGATGATCCTGACCTACGTAAGCGGCTGGCAACCCTGGCAACGGCGCATCATACCACGGTTGAGGCGGTTGCTGACGCCTACCTGTTGCTGACAACCGATGTCACCCTCTCTGACGAGGCACAGGCCCGTTTACGTGCTGTCCCGCTGACGCCGTTAGAGACAGCTATTATTGAGGAGCTAGAGAGCGTATGAGCGAGGCCGACGTCGTGAACAAGCGTGGCGGCCCTATCACGCGGGAGCAGGTCAAGGCGGATTTACAGGCGCTCGGCCTCAAAGCAGGGCAGACGGTACTGGTCCACAGTGCGCTCAGTCGGCTGGGGTGGGTGGTTGGTGGGCCAGAGGCGGTAATCCTCGCCTTGCTGGATGTGTTGGGGCCGCAAGGAACGCTGATGGTGCCCGCCCACTCCTCCGGCAACAGCGAGCCGTCTGCTTGGCAGAATCCCCCCGTGCCGGAGTCGTGGTGGCAGGTGATCCGCGACCATATGCCCGCCTATCACCCCGACCACACCCCAACGCGCATGATGGGGCAGATTGCCGAGGCTGTGCGAAACTGGCCCGGCGCACACCGCAGCGATCATCCGCAGATCAGTTTTGCCGCGCTGGGGCCGAATGCGGAGACACTCACAAAGGGGCACACACCGCTGGCGGCAGGGTTTGCGGACCCGTCACCTTTAGGCAAGCTCTACACGTTAGATGGGTATGTGTTGTTGCTCGGTGTCGGCCACGAAAACAACACCTCCTTGCACCTTGCCGAAACCCGGGCGGACCTGTCCGACGGTACCGAACTACAGGGCGCGGCAGTCATGGTGGACGGTGTGCGGCAGTGGGCCACCTGGGAACAGTACGCCTACGATGATGATGACTTCGCGGCGTTGGGTGTGGCGTTGGAGACGGTAAACCCGGAGGTTGTGTGCGTTGGGAAGGTGGGCGTTGCTACAGCCCGGCTCATGCGCCAGCGCCCCCTGGTGGATTTTGCGGTGGGTTGGTTACGGGCGCAGCGGGGCGGCTAACGCTCGTACAGTACGATCTGTGTCACATAGGGCACATTGTCCGGCGCGTTGAAGATCACCTCGCCTGGGGGTAGTGTTGTGCGATAGGCGGTTTCTGCATCACTGCTGCTCAGCGTTTCCCGCTCGAAACTGCAAATTGTCCCCTCAAGCTCCTCCAACTCAGCGGTGGTCACGCCCAGGTAGGGCCAGAAATCGCTGGGGTAGCTGTTGTTGGCCTCGCTAGCGGGCGGCCACGCGTAGACGGGCATGTCCAGATAGTAGCTCCCCACCACAGCCGCCTGAATGTTTGTGAAGTAGGCAGCGTCGGCCCCGGTCGCGTTGCAGGCATGGTACGCCGCTGTGTTGACCCCACGCGGCGTCATACTTGGGATGGCGATGAGTGCCAGGGCAATGCTCAGGCGGCGTAGCAGGTCGCGCTGTGGGGTATCAAACAGCAAGCGGGCCCACGGTAATGCCAGCAGGCTAAACCCCGGCACCAGGGCACGCGGCAGGTAGATGTTGTTCCACACCAAACTGACGACCATCGCCAGCACAGGTACAATCACGAGAATGCTTGCGATAAGCCGCGCTTGTGGGCGTCGCCACCAGGACCATAGCGCACCTATCGTCAGGACGTAGATGCCGAAGGTGCCCGCCCACACGGGAATTGTGGCGATGTCGCGCAGATGATAGATCGTGAGCGTGGTGGGGAGGGTTGTCAGTAACCGGAGGGGTTGTGGGTCTGGGAGCCAGTACCCATCACTAACATCACTAGACTGCTGGATGATAAACGGAATATACGACGCCGACACAACCGCCACGACGCCTAATGCCACGATCCAGCGCCAGCGCCAGCCCCCATGTAACAAAATACCGATGCCAAATGCGGCTAAGTAAAGGTAACCGTAGGCATGGGTGAGCGGTAAGGCCGTCCCGACCAAAACAAACCAGGCAGGACGCTCCGCGAAGTAGGCCAACAGCGCCAGCAGCAACAGCATCGTGAAGAACGCATAGGTACGGGCCTCGGTCGCGTAATAGATTTGTGCAGGGAGTAGTGCAAACACGAGTGCGGCGGTCAGGCTCTCGCGCTCTGTAAAGTCAAAGACCCATGCCAGCCGATAGACAAGGACGATGGCGACTAGCCCAAAGATGAGTGAGGGTAGGCGTAGGACGGGGCCAATATCGGTGGGGGCCACCTGTGCCCACAACCAGAACGGCGCGTAACTAAGTGGCGGGTTTACATCGATGGCGAGCGTTGCCAGGAGGTCTTGCAGGGTATTGCGGATCATTACGCCTGTGAATGTTTCGTCGAACCACACATATCCGAACATCAACGGGAGCCGCACGACCAATGCTAAACCCAGAATCCACCATAGTGGGCGCGGTAGCTGCACGTTGACTCGCTGCTCCGCCAAGCCAATCAGCGCCATTAGCGGCCAGTATGGTGCTAGCAGGATGCGCCCTGCGGCGGTGCCGGGGGGCATCTGTAGCCGCAGGACGAGGTAGGCGTATGAGGACCCGACGATGGTGAATAGTAGAGCAAGTAATGCGATGTTTACTGTCAAGAGCAAGCCCCCTAACCGATTTCTACTTCCGCTTCCATGGCATAACCCAACGTTCCGCCCACTGCAAGCTATATGTCAGCAGCACACCCAGCAACATCACCACGAACAGCCCGGCATACATTTTATCCGTGCTGCCCACCTGCCAGTTGTAGTACACCAGATAGCCGACGCCCTTCGTCGCCCGGACAAACTCCACCGCCACGATGACGATCAACGCTGTGCCGAGTGCTAACCGTAGCCCCGCGAAGATCACCGGGGAGGCCGCCGGGATAATCACATGGCGGAACATCTGCAAACGGTTTGCGCCGTAGTTGCGCCCGGCCTGTAGGTAAACCTCGTCAATCTCGGCAACGCCTGCCATCGTGTTGATCGCCACCAGAAAGAACGCACTAATCGCGACAACCGCGATCTTCGGCCCCTCGCCAAAGGGGTTCGGGAAGATGAGCATCATAATTGGAAAGATGGCGATTTTTGGCAGCACGTAGATAGCGCTCAGGGTGGTGTCTAGCATGGTGCGGACCGTCTTGTTGATGCCCATCACGATACCCACGACAATACCCGGCAACGCGCCGATCATAAAACCGCCAAACACCCGGCTCAATGTCGCGTAGACGTGGCTTTCGGCGAACAACGCCTGAACCCCCGCCCAGCCCGCGCCCTCCGCGCCGAACTGCGACGGAATCAGCCACGGACGCCCTAGCAGGCTCGTATCCTGGAAGCGGTCATAGGTCACGGTGAGGTCCCATAGCGCCACAGCGACCTGGGTCGGCGGGGGGAACCAGCGTTCGTTCAGAATGCCGTTGGCGACCAAGAGTTCCCACCCCACAGCCAGCAGAATCGGAAAGCCAACCGCGAGGCCGCGCTCGTAAGCGCGTTTGTAGCGAACAGGAACCCAGCGGCCCACCGCCTCTGCAATCACGACGACGGCGGCGAAGTTCAACAGGGCGGCAATTACCACCCAGGCCAGTGACTCACGGGTCCACAGGCCAAACAGCGCCATGCCCCCGTTGACTAAGATCAGCCCACCGATTCCCAGCGCCAGATCACGCGGGGTACGGGCGGCAACAGTATGGCGTGTGGCCGCCTCCGGTTGAGATGTTACGCGGGTTGTCGTCATGAGTATTGGGCCTCCATCGCCTGCCGGACCTCGCTCTCCAGCGCGGACCAGACCTGTTCACTGAGTGCCGTAAATTCGGGCGTGCGGGTGGTGGCAAGGCCACGCGGACGGGGAATGTCCACCTGAAAATCCTGCTTGAGTGTGCCAGGATGCGCCGTCATGATGACCACACGGTCCCCCAGCAGCACCGCCTCCTCTATGCTGTGCGTGATATACAGTACGGTTTTCTTCGTCTCCTCCCAGATTGCTAACAGTTCCTCCTGGAGTACGGCGCGGGTTTGGGCGTCCAGCGCCCCCAGCGGCTCGTCCATAAGTAACACTTCTGGGTCATTCGCCAGCGCCCGGGCGATGCTCACGCGCTGCTTCATTCCGCCGGAAAGCTGGTGCGGGTACGCCTCGCGGAACTTCCGCAGCCCGACCTTGTCCAGCCAGCGGTCGGCAATTTCGTAGCGCCGCTTGCGGCTCATCCCGCGCATGTGCAGCCCGAAGGCCACGTTGTCAATCACCGTTTTCCACGGGAAAATGGCGTATTCCTGAAAGACAACACTGTTGGCCGGGGTGGTGGGGTCCGCGCCGGGGGTGATGGTGACGGTTCCGGTAGTCGGTGGGACCAGCCCGGCAGCGATGCGTAAAAAGGTGGACTTGCCACAGCCGGACGGCCCAACCAGGGCGACGAACTCACCTTGCTCGACAGCCAGCGAGAAGTTGTCCAGCGCGACAACATGGCCGTCTGTCGTGGGGTAGGTTTTGATCACGTTCTTGGCGACAATTTTTGGGGGCATCGGATAAAAATTTCGTTGTATGAACGGTTTCCCGCCATTGTACACGCTCGGCGGGAAATGTCACACGTTGGGGCTTACGCCTGCTTGAACTCGATTTCCTGCTCCTTCACGAGGTAAATCCCCGGAATCGAGAGCAGCGTCACCGCACCCTTCACCAGCATGTTCGCGATGAAGATGCTAAACGCCACACCAGGCGGCACGACGCCGACAAAGGCAATCGCCACGAAAATCGCGCTGTCCACTGGAACACTGATCGCGTTAGAGGCCAGCACGCGGCCCCACTGTTTTTCCTGTCCGAAGCGCCGCACCCACCACTGATACATCTCTGTGTCGATGAGTTCCGAGATGACCTCGGCGGTGATGGACGCCAGTACGATCCGCAGTACGGGGGCCAAGGCGAGGCCAAACGCGAGTTGCTCGCCCACGGATGGGTCTGCTGGGAGTGCGGCAACCAACCAGAACAGGCCCGCCATCAGCAGGTTGACGCCTGCCGCCAGGAAGATCAGCGTGCGGGCAACGACCACGCCGCCGGACTTGTGGGCCATGTCGCGCAGGGTGAAGGTAAACGGGTAGATGAGGGTGCCGCCGTCAATGCTGAGGCCCGCAATGAGCAGGATACGGAGGCTGGTGATGTCCGCGAAAATTTGCGCGCACACATACAGAACACTGACGACGACAATCGTCACCAGGGTACGTTGGGTCATGAGGTTGTCCTTTGTTTTGTTGAGGCTGGTGCTACGACAGCCGTATGCAAAAAAACACGGGGGCAGTGTGTGCTGTCCCCGTGTGCAGTTACATTGTGCCAGATGTGCGGTCGTGGCTCAACCGCCGACTGCCCATTCCGGCAGCGCCTTATGTTGCTCTCGCCATTCCGCCGGGAGCCTTTCGCCCCACACCACAGGCGACGAGGCCCCCGCCTGAGAAAAAGCGCATGTTCAAAAAAACACATGGCGATAAGCTGCAAAAATGCCATAAATAAATTGTGAAAACGTAAATATAGACGGGCTTTACAATTTACAAAAGAGTCAAAATGACATACTATAACGGCATGGGAGTACGCCACAAGCACCACAAGCCACCGTTCTACCTGGGAGATGAGGGTTAGGCATTATGATGACTGAGCCGCGCAAGAATGTTCAAATCTGTAACCACTGCCAACACGAAAACCTGATGGGTGCTTTGATCTGTGCCAAGTGCAATCGGCTGATTGTGTCGCCGGGGGCAACCAACAAGACCGTGCGCTTAAGCAAGGAAGAGGCCGTCGCCATGACGCAGCAGGTTATGACGACAGGCGCGGAGGCCTCGGAGTATGGACGCATCCAGGAGATTCGGTTGCGGGTCGCAGGTTATCATCATGTCATCATCGCCCCACTAAATACAGGGATACTGATGCTGGGGCGGGAGGATGTCACCCGTGCCATCTACCCGGATGTTGACCTAACGCCCTTTGAGGCGAGCCAGAACGGGATCAGCCGGTGCCACGCGATTATCCGGCGGGAGGAGGACGCGCTCTACGTGCAAGACCTCAACAGCGCCAACGGCACGTTCATCAACGAACGCCCCACCAAGCCCAACCACCCCCACCGCTTGTACCACGGCGATGTATTGCGGCTGGGCAAGCTCCAACTAGAGGTCGCGTTTATGACGTTAACGAGCGTCTAGCGCCGTGCGGATGCGGCCTAGCGCCGCCTCGATCCGGGCGCGCGAGGTGCCAAGGTTCATCCGGGCAAAACCTGTTCCCTCGTCTGCGCCGAACATGCGCCCCTCGTTGAGCGCGACCTTGGCGTTTTCTAGGAGCCACTTGCCGGGAAGGTCTGGCAGGTTAGCCGCCCGGAAGTCCAGCCATTGTAGGTAAGTGCCCTCTAACGATGCCAACTTTACCTCCGGCATATGCTCCCGCATGTAGGCCTGGGCGAAGTCACGGTTCCCCTCAATGTAGTGCAAGACGGCCTCCAACCACGGATCACCATCGCGATAGGCGGCTGTGGCCCCAATGTAGCCCATCATATTCATAAACGGGTGGGCATGGTCGCCCATCACAATCATGACCGTTCCGGCTCCAACCTCAACGAATCTGCGGCGTAGGTCCGGGTTTTCGATGATCGCTACAGACAGGGACAGTCCTGGTATATTGAACGTCTTACTCGGCGCGATGAGCGTTACCGTCCGATCTCGCATTTCCTCGCGGACCGTTGCGGCGGGGATATGCTCAACGCCGCCCATGAGCAGATCGCTGTGAATTTCGTCTGCGCATAGAATCAGATCGTGCTTGATGCACAGGTCCGCCAGCCGTTCTAGCTCGTCGCGCTGCCACACCCGCCCAATAGGGTTGTGTGGGCTACAGAACAACAACATCTTTGTCTCTGGCGTGATGGTGTTCTCTAGTATGTCGAAGTCGATTTCATAGGTGAAGCCGTCTTCAGTTTCAACGTAGGCTAGTGGGGCTTCCTGCTTGCCGCAGTTGCTCCAGGCTGGCGTGTAGTGGAAGGGATAGTAGACGGGTGGCTGGATGAGAATCGCGCCGTCTTGGGCGACCGCTCGCGCTGTCATGTTGACGCCGACCATCACCCCCGGCACGAACAGCACATCCTCCGGCTGAATCGTCCAATTGTAGCGGGACGCCATCCGTTCCACAATCAACTGTGGGAGGTCTTGCGGTGGGAACATGTAGCCGAAAACACCGTGATCGACAGTTTGGCGTAACGCGTCTAACACCGCTGGCGGACTTTGAAAGTCCATATCGGCAACCCACATTGGCAGCACGTCCTCGCCGTACATCGTCCACTTTGTGCTACCGGTGTCGCGGCGCTCCACCAGGGTATCAAAGTCAAAGGTTGGGGTTTGAGTCATGTTAACTTATGCCTTTTTCGCCTTATGGTTTGGTGTGAGTATAGCCCACAGTCCCACCAAACTCCCGTGAGTCATCCGTGAACAGTCGCCGTACATGGTAGAATCACAAGTATGCTCACATTCGACCAACCAGAGAGGCCAATCTCCCGATGACCGACCCGCTATTGAAGTGGCGCGATGAGTTCCCGATTCTGCGCGACACCACCTACTTGATTAACAACTCACTAGGCGCGATGCCGCGTGGTGTCTACGAAAGCCTGCAACAGTTTGCGGACACCTGGGCGACGTTGGGCGTGGGGGCGTGGGGCAAGCCCTACGGTGATGCGCCGACATGGTGGGACCTCAACGGTTACGTGGGGGACAAGATCGCGCCGTTGATGGGCGCACCTGCCGGGGCCGTCCTTGTCCACCAGAACGCCAGCATTGCCAACAGCATCTTGTTCTCCGCGCTGGATTTCTCGGACACGACACGCAACAAGGTCGTTGTGACAGATATGGACTTTCCTTCGGATTACTACGTATTGTGCCAGTGGCTCCCAGCGCATATGCAGGTCGAGATGGTCAAGTCGCCGGACGGGGTGTATATCGACACCGACGAAATACTCGCCGCGATTGACGAGCGCACCCGCCTCGTGAGCATCAGCCATGTGTTGTTCAAGAGCGCCTACATCATGCCTGCTGCGGAGATTGTGGCGAAGGCGCACAAGGTCGGGGCGCAGGTGGTCCTCAACGGTTATCACAGTGTCGGGATTATCCCGGTGGATGTGACAGCGACCAATGTCGATTTTTACATCGGTGGCGTGCTCAAGTGGATGTGTGGCGGCCCCGGTGGGGTGTTTATGTATGCCCGCCCGGACCTGTTGCCGACGCTACAACCCAAGGTGACAGGGTGGTTTGCGCACAAGCAGCCGTTCGCCTTTGATCTGGAGAACTTCGACCTGCGCGACGACGCCTATCGTCTGGCAAACGGCACGCCGGGGGTTGCCTCGCTATACAGCATTCAGCCAGGTGTAGATGTGTTGGCGCAGGTCGGCGTGGCCGCAATCCGCGAGAAGAGCGTGCGCCAGACCTCAATAATTATCGAATTGGCGGACGAGGCTGGATACGATGTGATTAGCCCCCGTGATAACGCGGTCCGTGCTGGGACGGTGACGGTCGCGCCGCCACATGCCTACGAGGTCAGCCGCGAACTGCTGGCCCGTGATTTCCTGGTTGACTACCGTCAGGGGGCGGGGATTCGCATTGCGCCACATTTTTACAACAGCGACGATGAGGTTCGCGCCACAATGACGGCCATTGGTGAGATTCTGGAAGATGGTAGTTGGGAGGGACACACGCAGGGGCGCGATTTTGTGACATAGCACCTCAAGGACTTATTCGGCTCTTTTGTGCATCAAACATAAGCCGTGCTATGATGCATATGGATGACAGCCAACAGGAGGCGGCCATGAGTGACGAAAAAAATGAGAACAACGAGGCATTCGACGAGGAGGGGTTCTTCAATCTGATGATGAACGGGGATGTGCCGATTACGTTTAAGCTCATCATCGTGGTAGTCCCTTTGCTTTACACCATTATGCCAATCGATATTCTGCCGGAGGCATTGCTAGGGCCGCTGGGCTTGGTTGATGATGCAGGGGTGTGGATGCTGGGCGCACAACTGTTCACGAACCTCGCGAACAAGCACCTGGAAAAGCAACACGAGGCGCAGCAGGCGCAAGCTGCCACCATCATCCAGGAGCCGGCCCACAGTGCCAGCGCCCAGAGCGCCTCGTCGCCCTATGCCCCGGTGAACAACGCACAACCGCCCAGCAGCGTTCGGCCACGCCTCCCAGAACATCACCTGCGCCGTCATGCGCCACCACAACCCCCAGCCGACCGCAAACCGCTTGGTTATGACACTTCGGCGCTCACGGACGAGCAACACGAGCAGCTCATCTTGCAAAAGCAGAGCATGAGCGACGAGGCTTTTGACGAGATGATGCGGGCGCGTGGCCTGGAAAAGACAACCGGGTGGGATTTCTCGCGCAATGACGCCTTCAGCAAGCGACGTGGTAACAACGGTAAGGGGGCTGAGTGAGTAAGACGCTTGTCATCGGTGATATACACGGGTGCTATGCAGAATTACGCGCCCTGTTGGACGCCGTTCCGCTCACGTCCGAGGATACGATCATTCATATGGGGGACATCCTGGACCGGGGACCAGAGCCGCAGCAGGTGTTCGAGTTCGTGCGCGACACGCCCAACTTTCACGGGATTATGGGCAACCGTGACGACAAACACGTCCGCGCCTTCGACAAAAACAGCATGAATTACAGTGGGTCGCGCTATGTGACGCGCTATGAGCAGTTCGAGGATGATGACGCCTACGCCGAGGCCATCGATTACTTGCGGGCGCTCCCACTGTATATCCATTTGCCGGACGCACTACTAGTCCACGGCTACTACGAACCCGGCAAGCCCATCGAAGAGCAGGACCGTGATGTCTTGCTGGGGCACTCGCGGGGTGAAGAAATCGTGGATGATCCACAGTGGTATTACCGCTACGATGGCAACAAGCCACTGCTCATCGGCCATCGTGAGTACCCGTTTTTACATCTGGACCGTCGCGTCTACGCGCTGGATACGCGCTGTGTCTACGGTGGCACGCTGACGGGTTTGCTGCTCCCAGATTTTACGCTGCACAGCGTCCCCGCCCGGCGTGACCATTACACGGATTATCTACGCAAGTACAGTGATTAGTTGATCGTTTTTAGTTCTCAGCACTGTGTTAACGCCCATTAGCTCTCGTTGGGCATCGCTCGCGAACAAATAACGACAGAAAACTAAGCACTTGTTTCCACCGCCCACGGATTGCCCGTCGTGCGGATCACGACCTGATTCACGTTGATGCGTGGTGGTTGCGTCAGGACATAGTGAACCGCCTCCGCGACTTCCTCTGGCTGAATCATGCGCTTCATCACGGCCTCTGCTTGTTCGTCGTTGGTGTTGCCCCACCATGGGGTCGCGACCGCACCAGGGTTAATCGTCGTGGCGCGGATGCCGTTCGCGCCGTGCTCGTCACGTAGGGCAGCGGTGAACCCCTGCACGCCCCACTTGGCGGCACAGTAGGCGGTGCGGTTGGCGTAGCCGTTCACACCTGCTACGGACGAAATCTGCACCACGAACCCGGCCCCCTTGTCCAACATCGGCGGTAGCACCGCCTTCGTCATGAAAAACACACCCTTCAAGCAACTGTCCACCGTCACGTCCCATAGTTCTTCAGTCGTCTCTAACAGTGGGGCAGGGGGGCCGTAGCCCGCGTTATTGACGAGTACATCCACGGTTCCGAATTGCGCCATCGCCTCCACGACGACACGCTGGCAGTCCGTTTCGGAGGTCACGTCGGCAATAACGGTGTGAACGGGTGTGTCGAGTCCGGCGGCCACGGCACCCAGGCGCTTGGCATTGCGCCCGGTTAGCACGAGCTTGGCCCCCGCGCCGCTTAGAATTTTCGCGATTTCTGCACCGATGCCGCTACTGGCCCCGGTGATGATAATGACTTGATCTTGAAGTGTCATGGTTAGGATGGTCCTGTGTATTGGCATATAGATAGGGGCATAGCCTACCGTGTTGTCGTGTGCTCGTGCAACGGGTACGCCAGCCTTTTCTAGGTTCAGTAGATCACGAGAGTGCTCAAACCCCCATCCCCAGCCCTTCCTGTTTGGGCGGTTACCCTGAGCCAACGTTTGAATTTGTTGACAGGGCGCACAATATCCGGCAAACTCGATTAATCTTTTAATTTCTGTTAAAATCTCACACAATAGCCCTTCATCTAAACGCAAAACTCTGACAGTCTCAACAGTTATGAAAAAGGAGAGAATCCCTTGGGTGTTCTACTAGAGGTAAAAGACCTCGTGGTGCGCTTCTATACTCAGGAAGGTGTCGTCTATGCCGTAAATGGGGTGGACTACACCCTGGACGAAGGCGAAACCCTGGGTGTCGTGGGCGAAAGTGGTTCCGGCAAGAGCGTTCACTTGCTCGCCATGATGGGGCTGATCCCCCAACCCCCCGGCAAAATTGAAAGCGGCCAGGTCTTATTTGAAGGGCGTGACCTGCTCACGCTGTCCTCCCGCCAGATGCGGGCCATCCGTGGCGACCAGGTTGCGATGATCTTTCAGGACCCAATGACCAGCCTGAACCCAGTGCTGACTATTGGTAGCCAGATCGTTGAGGCCATTCGGCTACACAAGGGGTTGTCCCAGGCAGACGCTCGTAAGCGTGCGATCAAACTGTTGGACCTCGTTGGTATTGCCGACGCCGCCAACCGCCTGGACGACTACCCGCACCAGTTCTCCGGCGGGATGCGCCAGCGCGTGATGATCGCGATGGGCCTCTCCTGCGACCCCAAGCTGCTGATCGCAGACGAGCCGACTACAGCCCTTGATGTGACGATCCAGGCACAGATTATCGACCTTGTGAAGGACCTTAAAGCGGAACTGGGCATGGCGATGATCTGGGTGACGCATGACCTGGGCGTGGTTGCGGGGATCGCGGACACGATCAACGTGATGTACGGCGGTATGGTTGTGGAACGTGGCCCCATCGAGAAGGTCTTTGGCGACCCGGCCAACGCCTACACCCTGGGCCTGCTCAACAGCCTGCCGCGTGTGGACCAACGTGCGGCGGATCAACGCCTGGAGCAGATCGAGGGCGCACCGCCGGACATGCGGATTCAGCCGACTAGCGACCCCTTCGCCCCGCGTAACCCCTACGCAACGGAGAAGTGCTTCAAGGAATTGCCGCCCCTGCACGCGGTAAACGCCGAAAACCCGGATCACCTCACGCGGTCTTTCTATGACCTGCGCGAAGCCCGCAAGCAAGCGCCAGTTTAAGGGAGACACGAGACAACCATGAGCACCGTTAAGACAAAAAACGTGAATGAACACCGCGTCCAGTATGGCGAGGTGATCCTGGAGGTGAAGAACCTCGTCAAGCACTTTCCCATCACGTCCGGCATTATTTTCCAGCGGCAGGTGGGCGCGGTGAAAGCCGTGGACGATGTGAGCTTCGATATTTACGCCGGGGAAACCCTGGGGCTGGTGGGCGAGTCTGGTTCTGGCAAGAGCACGACTGGGCGCAGCATCTTGCAGCTACACAAGCCCACCGACGGCCAGGTGATCTTCGAGGGGCGCGACCTCGTGACGATGGCCCCCAACGAACTCCGCCGGATGCGCCGCCGGATGCAGATGATCTTTCAGGACCCGTATGCCTCGCTCAACCCGCGTATGACGGTCGGGCGCATCGTTAGCGAGCCGCTTCGCATCCACAACACGATGCCCAACCAGCGTGAGCAGGTGGAGTACGTCGAGAACCTGCTGGAGCGCGTGGGCCTGAACCCCTACTACGTGAATCGCTTCCCGCATGAGTTCAGCGGCGGCCAGCGCCAGCGTATCGGTATCGCCCGTGCCCTGGCACTCAACCCAACGTTTATCGTCGCAGACGAGCCAATTTCCGCTTTGGACGTGTCCATTCAGGCGCAGGTGGTCAACCTGCTCCAGGATTTGCAGGAGGAGTTCAAGCTCACCTACCTGTTTATCGCCCACGACCTGTCCATGATCCGTTACATTTGCAAGCGCGTGGCGGTGATGTTCAAGGGCAAGATTGTGGAGCTGGCAGAAACGGACGAACTGTACGACAACCCGGTCCACCCCTACACCAAGGCGCTACTTTCCGCTGTGCCGATCCCCGACCCGGTGGTGGAGAAACAACGCCGCCGGCTGGACCCCGACCCGGACGCCTATATCGAGGAAAGCTCGGTGTTGGTGGAGGTGTCCCCCGGCCACTTTGTCGCGGAGAGCAAGGCGCACCTCGCCAACGCGTAGCATCGGCAAGATCCCCCGTCTCAGTCAGACGGGGTTTTTTGCCCCCCCTCGCGGCCATTTTGCGCCTTAGAGGTTGATCTCAACGAAAAATCCCCGCCTGTTGTTGGACGGGGATGCTTTGGTTACATGCGCTTGACTGTCGGCGTTAGTCCGCGCTGGGGATGGGGCTGGCGTCCGCGGGCTGTGGCTTGCCGCCAAAGATCGGACGGAAGACCGGGTTGTTGTGGCTTTGCAGGTGGTCCAGGAAGCTAACAAGCAGGAAGCCGAACACCAGCAGCGCCAGTGAAATCGTGACCTCGGTCCCGGTGAGGCGCACCATCTCCTCTAAGTTCTCGACGTGCTGCGCGACCCATGGCAACACATTGCGCGTCACAGCGACCTCAATCTCCTCGGTGTTGACGTAGGTCTGGAGTGCGCCGTCGCTGTCCAGCAGGGGAGCCTTGAACGGCCAGATGATCCGCAATGAGCCGACCATAAAGCCGACCAGCGCGGCAACGGTCGTGTTCTCATAGTTCTTAAGCAGCCAACTCAGGAAGCGCGAGAACAGCACAATCCCGAACGCACAGCCCAGCGCCACCGCCACGACCGTTGTCAAGTTGGGGCCGATGTTCTCGAAGCTGATGAGGCCGCGCACACTGCCAATGATGTACTCGTACTGGCCCATAACCAGCAACAGGAATGACCCGCTGACGCCGGGAAGAATCATCGCGCAGATGGCAATCGAACCGGCGATGAACAGCATGAGTGGCGAGTGGCCCATCTCTTGTGGGCGCAGCCCGACGACAAGAAAGGCGATCACCGCCGCAACAACCAGCGCAATCCCGCTACGGACGTTCCAGCGCACATTCACACCAACCGCGATAATTGACGCGATAATCAGCCCGGTGAAGAACGCAAACAGGTAAATCGGGAAGTTCTCCAGCGCGAACTCCAACCCGGTGACAAGTGTGATAATCGCGCCACCGATGCCCAACAGCAGCGCCAACAGGAAGCGCCACGGCACATGGCTCATCGCACCCCGGATGTCGCCCTTCAGCACGAGGCGTATCAGGTCTACATTGAAGGACCTAATCGAGTTAATCAGGTCTTGGTAGATGCCCAGGATAAACGCCATTGTCCCGCCGGATACCCCCGGCACGATGTCCGCACTGCCCATCGCTACCCCTGTGAAGAAGATGCGGGCGTACTCCCGTGGGGTTTCCGGCTGGTTGACCTCTAACGAATCCTCGTGTTGCTTGGTTTTATCGCTCATGCGCTCGTTTTTTCCTATGCTCGTGTTCAGAACGGGCGCTAGTTTGCCCCAGCCGTGGGGGGGCGTCAATCCTCACCCGGTTTCCGTCATGCTACAGCCCACCGGAAATGTAATGCAATGCCCCCGCGAGGAAATTCACAATAATTTCCGAAATCGTGGGGATGTGCCGTACAATGGGGGTCCAGTTTATGAGCGGAGAATCGGGATTCGTGGCGCTAACCTATCACCAAAAGGCGTTTGATCTGATCGGCGTGACGCCGCGCCTCTCGTCGCAGGCGGGTTTCTGGCTAGACCAGGTGGAGCGCGAACATGGTGTGACGTTGGCCCCGTCGCTGCGGGAGCTATATAGCATCGTCTGTGCGCGGGACCTGTTGTTAGGGGCCATGCGCCGCCCGGAACAGCGCCGCACAAATCTGCTGAAACTTCCCTTATACGCCCTGTCGTCACACCCGCCCCAGGACCATCTACCGATTGCCTACGACGAACAATCGACCCTCGAATACACGGTTCAATTGCGTGCGGCAGTAGACGACCCACCCGTCTACAGCAACTACCGTTCAGCGCATCCCGAAATCCATGCGCGGCACAAAGGGTATCGCGAGGTCCACACGGACACACTCTCGGCGTTTATCTACTGGTTACTATGGGACCGGCTGGCTGCATCCTATGGCGTCTGGTTTGCACACCCCAGCAATATCTTGAAGGTGGCGTTCGTGCGGTCATTGGAGCACTACTTTCAGGCGGTCCCCGTGACGCGCACCACGACCGAGGTCACTTACCGTTTCCAGGCGGCGGGTGCCAAACTCATTTTGACGGCGGAGGTCTACAACGGCTTCGCGATGAACCCCATCTTGCATGTCCGCGCCCACACTGCGACGACGTTTCGTGCAGCACTTGTTCGCATGGTTCGGGCGGGCTACTTCGGGGCAGCCTCCGCGCCGGATAACCCGGCCTCCGCACGGATACTAGAGACCGTTGTCGTATGATCGGGGGTGCATTTCGATATGTTGGCAAATGCACCCCAAGGGGCGGCCATTCGGCGAACGCGTCCCCAAATGCGGAGGCATTCTGCCACAAGGCTATTGATTTGCTGTATAATGCCGGGGGTATGCGACACAACCGAAGGAGAAACCTGTTGACAACGACGGCTCTGGTATATCGGCTTTTTCCCTTGTTTTTATTGCTTAGCGTGCTATGTGTGCAGCAAAGCCACGCCCAGGAAATCAACCTGAATGCGTTTACGCTCGGCACCCAGGAGGAAATTAACGCGCAAATTGGCGGAAGCTGGACGGAAATCACAGATGGCAGCACTAGCGGCAGCCCCGACCCGCGCCACGAAACGGCCTTCGTGATGGCGGGTGGTAAGTTTTACCTGATTGTGGGGCGCGAACAAACCACCATTGACATCTATGACCCGGCCACGATGACGTGGACGAACGGCCCGGCCTCGCCAATTGACCCCACGCCGATGCACCACTTTCAGCCGATTGTTGTCGATGGCTTGATCTTCGCGGTGATGGCCTACACCGGCACCTGTTGCCGAGAAATGGAAGTGGGCGCGACGAACGTGTATTTGTACGACCCGGTGATTAACGAGTGGTTGACGGGGCCGTCTATCCCGGAGGCACGGCGGCGCGGCTCTACCGGGGTGGTGCAGTACGAGGATACGCTTTACATTTTAGGCGGGTTGCAATTCGGGCACGGGCAGAACACCACGGTATCTTACAATCTGTTCGACGCTTACAACCCGTACACGAACGCGTGGGAGGTGCTGCCAGATATGCCCCGCAACCGCGACCACTTCGGTGCGGCGATTGTGGGCGACCAGATCTACGCGGCGGGGGGGCGAGACACCGGGATGAACAACGGCTTCCAGGGGGTGACGACTGGCAAGGTGGATGTCTTCGATATTTCTGACGGGCAGTGGACAACGCTCGACGACGAAATGCCCACGCAGCGAGGCGGCACTGCAACCGCCGTGCTAGGGGCAGATGTCTTTGTTATCGGCGGGGAGCGCAGCGACGCTAGCCAGGCATTCGACACTGTCGAGGCGCTGGACACGGGGACATCGCAGTGGCAAACAGCCCCCAGCCTGAACAACCGCCGTCATGGGACGACTGCTGCCGTGTGCAACGGCACCATCTGGATTGCGGGCGGGTCGCCGGTGCGGGGCGGCGGCAAGATGATTAATATCGAGCAGTATCACCCCATTAGCCCGACGGAGTGCAACGTGGAGGAAATCACCGCCAGCAGCCTCTCGGCGACGGCTGGCAACCTGGGGACGATACTGCCAGACGAAACCCTTAGCGAGCGTGTCAGCGTGGACGCAAGCGGCGGCAACCAGGCGGTATACGTGAGTGATATTCGCCTGGAAAACAACGCCAGTGGCACGTTCGCCATCGACGACGCGCCAAACCAGGGCATCATCATCGCACCCGATGGCAGCATCGCGGTGGACATCACCTATACGCCCAACGGGGAAGGCGAAAACACGGCGGATCTGGTGATCGAAACGCCGCAGAAGGACAACAACTTCGTGGTGACGATTTCTGCCGCCGCCGAAATACCCGACATCGACCTAGACGACAACAATGACATTACGCCCAGCGATGTGCTATACGTGATTAATCGCCTCATCAACCAGGATCGCTCTGCGGATGTCAATTCGGACGGCACCGTCGATAACGCGGACGTGCAGGCGGTGCTGGATCGGCTGGGCGAGGCGTTCCCGTAGTGTATGTTTTACGTGGTTCGACCGGGCGAAGTGGGGAAAATCGGTGCTAGACCTGGGTAGTTACAAGTTTTCCCTGGTACGCATCTCACGAGGGTATGGATACAGGTTCATGCCCTCGCCATTTATCGCCCGTTGTCGGTGTCCAGCTTGGTGACAGCCTCCAACAACTTCGCAATCCGGCGCATATCCCGCCACTGCAACAACAGCATATACAACCCCAGGATGACTGTAGTCCCCAGCGCCACGTAAACCGCCGCGTAGGTTCCCACGTTGCTGACAGCCGCCGAGGTGACGGTGGCCGCCACCCACAGCAAAAGCGCCACGATCACAGCCATGTACACCACCACGCCCTGCCACAGCGGATGAATTTCCCCGCGCAAAACCGATATATCCTGCTCGTCATCTTTCGAGAGCCGCCCGACAGCTTGGAACGGTACATAGAACCCCTCTTGCACGGGCAAGCCGCGTGTGACATTGATTTCAAATAAGGTGGCGTCGTCAGTTTCTACCGTGAGGGCCACCGCCACCGCTAGGCTGAGGGGGTTGCCGTCTGGGGGGGGCGGTGCGCTGCTCGCCGCCAGCGCCTGCCGGATGTGCCGCCCGTTCAACTCCGACTCAATATGGAACGTTCGCCGGAACGTCACCCAGTCCGATAGATACTCCCGGTACACCCCGCGCCGCTTCGCTGTCAAATCCCGCTCCTGTTGATGCTTGCTCGCATATCATTGTTTAGTGTAGCGGTTCACAGGGACACACGTCAGGGCGGGAGTAGCGCCCGCCGTCGGCGGCGCTATAATGCAACTTGGTATATCACATGAGTGGAAGTATATTTCCTATGAGTGAAAACAGCGACACGGGACATCTCTTTCTCAGTTATTCACGGCGTCAGTTCTACTTTGCGGAGTCGGTCGTTCTCAGCTTGCAGGAGGCCGGGGAACAGGTGTGGTTCGACGTGCAAGAACTCGCCCCCGGCGAACACTGGCGCGACGAGATTCAACAGGGGCTAGACGAGGCACGCGGCATCATTGTGATTGTCTCGCGGGCGTCGATGGCTTCCAAGTATGTACGCCAGGAGTGGGAACCGATGATCGCTGCGGGGAAGCCGATTTACCTTGTGATCTTCGAGGAGGCAGTGGTCCCGCCGGAGCTTGAGGGGGCCGCCACTACCATTGTAGACCTACGGGGGCGCTTTAACGCAGCAGTGAAAGACCTGGTAAAAGCTATTCGTGGGGAACCCGCCCGCCGCCTCGTCAAAGCCGTTCCCCCGCCGGGGCCGTTTGGGCTTCCCCGTCGGGTGTCGTTCTCTAATGGTTTCCTGTTAGTGATGTTGCTGGCGAATGTGGTTTATCTGTTGACGGAAATTCTCTACTTCCTTCAGGTGGAATGGATTGGTGAGATTATTGCCTATGTCCTGTTGCTGGCGATGTACACGTTTTACATTGCGGATGCCGCCCTGGACATCCTGCTGCGACGGCACACCTTTCGCGAGATTATCCTGGCAACTGTGATCTCTATGTTTGTGGTCAGTGGTTTCAACCCCATCTTTGCCGTCCTGCCAGCGTTGGCGCTGGTTGTGTTTCTCACCTCCGCCGGGACGTACCGCTGGCTCCCCACCGGGAATGCCCCCAACTGGATGCGGCGTCAGTATGGTGTTGCTGTTGCGCCCACCCTCACCGATATTTCCGCGACGCTGGAAAGCATCGAGACACCCCAGTCGCAGCGGTACACCATCACCTACGCCCACGAGGACCATTGGATTGCCGAGCAGATTGAGGGGGTATTGCGGGCGGGGGGGCATCAGCGCGTCGGCCATGATGAGGATTCCCCCGGCACCCAGCATATTCTGATCTTGAGCGGCCACACCCCTATTGAGATGGCAGAGGGACTGGTTCGGCGTGATGCGGACACGCTGACCCCCGTCCTTGCCGGTAACGTTGCCGCCCGCGAGACGGTCGAGGCATTGGGGGACTTTCAGTTCATCGACTTCCGCGAACATTCCAAGGAACAACTGCAAGCCATCTCGTTGATCTACAAACACCCGGAACAGGGAAAGGTCATCTACGGGTTCAACGTGTTGCCCCTGAGCACCAGTGTCCTGCGTTGGCCGCAGGGGGTCCAGCGGTTCAACCTGTTGAACCATCTCACGTTTATCCTGTATATCGCGCTCACGTTGGCGCTGCCGATGGTCCGAGTCGATGTGGTGAGTGCCGGGACGATTGTCGATTTTCTACCGAATTTTCTCTGGCATAACCTGCCCTATGCCGCGTTTGCGACGGCTATCGGGGTGGTGCTGCACGTTCGGTTGGCGCACCTTGTACAGAACCGCCTGTTAACGCACAGTGCTTATCAAACCTGGATGTGGTGCTTGGGCGGGTTGAGCCTGCTCACAGGGACGTTTGGCCTCCCCGTCCTCATCACCTATTTTGCCTCGCGTGCGGCCATGCAACACTGGCTCCCGGCGGAGATCGTCAACCATGACTCCGGGCCGACGCTCCCCGCCGCCGACGCCAACGCCGCCCGTCGCCGTGCCTTGCGCGATGGCGGCCTCGCGTTGTTGCTGGTCGGCCTTATCGTTACGGACTCCGCGCTGCTGGCGCTCAACGACCCAGATTTTATGAACGCACTAGACCAGGATTTCCCCCTAGAATTCGAGGGCTTTGAGTATGATCCTGATGTTGATCTTTACTTCGACGCCGACGGCAACCTGTACTTGGAGGACGGCGGGGAACTCTACGACTATTTCGACGCCGAGGGCTAAATGCGCCCGCTAGTCCAGGGGGAGCCATAGGTCCATCAGGCTCCCCTCCCGCCAGACGGTGATGGGCACGCCGCCCTGACGCTGGCTGGCCCGGAGCAGCCGCGCAGCCGTTTTGACATCGTCCACCGGCTGTTGGCCCACCTCCACCAACACATCCCCCGTCAAAATGCCGGAGTCGTGCCAGTTGCTCCCCTTCTCGACCCGGCCAACCCGTAACCCGGACGGCGGCGGATCGAGCGTAAGCTGTGTCGGTTCCGGTGTGAACGGCGTTAAGGTGATGCCCGTCACGGCGAGGTGTGACGAGGGTGGCGGGAACGTCCCGGTTGCGAGGTAGCCCCACCCGGCAACTGCTGCGAAGATCACCGCAAACGTCGCTAGGCCGCTGTAGCGTGGGAACTCCGTCACCGCCTCGTTCAACACGTTCCACTGGATCAACGCCTGACGCGCTGCCTTGTCCTCAGCGTTCCCGGTGTAGATTCGCAGGGTACGCTCCCGGTCCACCAGCTCGTATTCGTCGTAGGTTTCACTGGCATAGGCGACGGTTGCGTTCACCGTGACTGCATACCACGCTCGCGTCGTCATCTGGTCGTAGACTAACTCCTCAATCTGCACAATCGGTGTCACCCAGTTCAACGCCGCCGGGGACATCGCCCCGCGCACGGTACGCTCCCAGTCTGCATCGGCCTCCACAGTGATAGTCAACGGGGTGCGCTCGCAGTCATCATCACAGATGATCGTTGCGCTCGCCGTCTGGATGGCGTGAACCCCATTGCGGGCCTGCACAGGGTCCAGCGCCACCTCAAGCTCAATCGTGTCGTCAATGTCATCTGGCGGAAACACGACGAAACTATCATCACCGAGTGGCATCTCATATTGGCCGAAGGTAATCCGGTCATCAACGGCATACTCCAATGTCTGTGTGTCTACACCAGGAAATGCCGCTGGCCGCTCCCACGTTAGCCCTCGATAGATCGTCACCAGTGACGAGAGCGCAACCAGCCCACCGATGATAACCCGCTTAAACCCTGCTTTTTTGCCACGAACCGCCAGCAGAATCCACACAGCGGCGACAGGAAACAGCGTTGCCAGCCACCAATCCCACACAAATCCAATCGTGAGGTACCATGCCAGCAACAAGAAGGCTGCCAACGGCCAGAACACAACCCGAAAACCCCAACGCAATACAAACACGGTTTAGCTCCTTTGCTGATACAACACATCATCCATACGGGTAGGGGTAGAGCGCCCACGCACCACCACGCGGTTGCAGGTAGAACACACTCCCGCTGGGATGCTCAATCGTGATAGACCCATCGATGCCCCGCTGAAAGCGCGGCGTGTAGATCGCCTCGTACTGATCCATCGACCATCCCAACCGATCCCGCACGTCCGGGCGGTCGCGCCAGAGAGTACCAAAGCCGCGCCTCGGCTGGAATGACTCCGGCGGACGTTGTTCCCCCCAATTTGGGTCAGTCTCCTGGCTGCCCTCCTGGAATGGGTCGTCGAACACCTGCCAGGAAGGGTCCCCGCCGACACTGTACATAATGTAAATGCGGTCGTTGTGTGCCGTCCATACCATGTAGCCATGCTCGAACCGCTGGAACACGCCTTGCCCGGTGGTGGGTTCCTCCTGTGGGCAGGCATCCGGCGAAAAGTCGTTGAACCACCACGGGATCGCTGTGCAGTTCTGCGCGGCGATACTGGCATCACGCGGCGGCGGCTGGATGAACGGGTTGTCTCCACCCAAGTCCGGCCCGGCGGCGATGCTGGTCGCCCGTGCGTTGGAGGACTGGCCGCGCCCGCTGAACACGAACTGTTCGTCTGTTGCGGTGGCGGTTGCTGTGACTGTCGTCGTTGGGGTGACGGTCAATGTGGCGAACTGGGTTGCCGTTGGGGTGATCGTTGGCGTTTTGCTGGGTTGGAGTGTGGGGGTGGTCGGTTGTTCCGCCTCGAACTCAGCAGTGATAATCGGCTCGGCGACATCTTCCGTGGGGACCTGTGCGGCGGCGGTGGGCGGTGGTCCTGTGGTGCTGGTGGGTGCAATCAACGGGGTTTCCGTCGGTAATACAAATAACGTCGGCAACGCAGCGGCCTCATCGGCCTGTGACGGCGGCACAAACTGGCGGTCCGGCGCACAAGCGACTACCAGCAACAGGGGAATTACCAAGAGTAAGGGGGCGCGAATCCGCATATAGGCAGCTATCCTCGAACGCTCTCGTCCATCATACCCCTGAGTGTGGCCCAGGTGGGTACCCAGCGCAAGTTACGTGATGCCCTTTTCCACCAACCACGTATGAGGCATCTCCGCCGTTTGTGGGAAGTGCGTGTCCAGCATCAGGTTGTAGCCGTCCGCCTCCACGATGCCGAGGTCCGCAATGACCAATCTATACGCCAACTCTCAGTTTTTCTCACAATGCCCCATGCTACAATCTGTGATGTATATTCCCCTGTATCAACTAAAGAGGTGGCATTGATGACCCCCGTAGGAACCGCAGACAACCCGCTTCGCGTTGCCATTATCGGCTCTGGCCCGTCCGGGTTTTACGCAGCCGAGGCATTGCTGAAGAACAAGCAGGACATCACCGTGCAGGTGGATATGTTTGAACGCCTGATTACGCCGCATGGGTTGGTACGTGGTGGGGTCGCGCCAGACCACCAGAAGATCAAGAATGTGACAAAGGTCTACGACCGCATTGCCAAAGACGACAACTTCCGCTACTTTGGCAATGTGGAGTTCGGCACGGATGTCACCCACGCCGACCTCGCCGACATGTATCACCAGATCGTCTACGCTGTTGGCGCACAGACGGACAAGAACCTGGGTATCCCCGGTGAGGACCTCGCAGGGAGCCACGCCGCGACTGAGTTCGTCGCCTGGTACAACGGCCATCCAGACTACCGCCACCTGGAATTTGACTTGTCCGGCGAGACAGCAGTTGTCATCGGCAATGGTAATGTCGCGATGGACGTGACGCGCATCCTCGCCAGCACACCAGAAGAACTGGGCCGCACCGACATCGCCGACTACGCGCTGGAGGCGCTCAAGGCCAGCAACATCAAGCAGGTTATTATGCTGGGGCGGCGTGGCCCAGCGGAGGCCAAGTTCACCAACCCAGAACTCAAGGAGTTCAGTGAACTGGAGGACGCACAGCCTGTTGTCTCCCGCGAGGATGCCACACTAGACCCCATCAGCCGCGCCAAGTTCGAGGAGTCCAGCGATAAGGACGTGCAGAAGAACGTCGCTATGTTGGAGACGTTCAGCGAGACAGAGCGCGACCCGAACAAGCGCAAGACCATTGTGATGCGCTTTCTTGTCTCGCCACAGGCGTTCCTGGGTGATGGCAAGCTGGAGCAGGTGAAAATCGTTCATAACGAGCTTTACGAGGACGACCGGGGTAATGTCCGCCCACGCGCGACCGAGAACACTGAAACCTTTGAGGCGAGTATCGTGTTCCGCTCGATTGGTTATCAGGGTGTGCCGTTGCCGGGTGTGCCGTTTTACGATCGCTGGGGGACCATTCCCAACACGGACGGGCGGGTCACAACCGAGCATGAGGGCGAACCGCTCTCCGGCGAGTACGTCGTCGGCTGGATTAAGCGTGGGCCGTCCGGCGTGATTGGCACCAACAAGCCGGATTCGCGTGCAACCGTTGACGCTATGTTAGCGGACTTGGCCGCCGGGGTGATGCACACCCCCACCCAGACGGACCCAGAAACAGTCGTGAGCCTGCTGGCAGAGCGCAGCGTCCGCTACGTTAACTACGATGAGTGGCTGGTCATCGACGCTAAGGAAACCGCCCGCGGCGAAGAACAGGGCCGCCCCCGCGTCAAGTTCACCGAGCCAGAAGACATGCTCGCCCTCTTAGACGCCTAACCCGCAGCCGCGCCCATCGCTGGTGGGCTAAAAAACGCCCCCTGTCCAACTAGGAGATAGGGGGTGCGTTCCCGCTCATGGCTCATCGCGCCTTATGGCACCGCCACGTTACAACCTAGCGGATTGGTCCCGTCGTTGCCGTCACACGCAACCCCGTTTCCGTTCGGGTCTAGCAGCGTACTCCCCGCGTTGGCACATGCCTGCACCTCCAAACATGAGAACAGCTCATCACATGTGAGCGTGACACCCGGGCAGACGCCCCCTGTCGTTGGTGGCGGCGTAGACACCAACTGCGGGGTCGCAGCCGGTTGTGGGATCGCGTTGGATTCTGTAGATGGCTCCGATGCTGTGTCAACGGACGGCTCCGGGTTTGCATCGGTCGTGTCGTTCTCATCGCCGCCAACCGACACCAGGTTGATCCAACCCTGGTCGCCGTTCGGCAGTTCCAGGAAGTACCAGTCACCTGTAATCACGCTAATCACGGTGGCAATTTCGCCCGGTTGCCACACCGCAACCTCGACGGGATCATCAAACGATGGGGATTGAATGAGAGAGGTCGCAACCCCCGAATCGTTGCTGATGCTGTCCCCCGGTTGTAGGGGGCTGTCAATCGTAGTGACGCCACCTCCGTTGTTGCCGGTGCCGTCATCAACGGGGGTATCCGCTTCAGGCGGCGGTCCCTCGAAGAATACCGTGCCACCCTCACCGCTCTCGCTGCTGAAATTAATGTTCTGCAACACAATCTCGCCGTTCTCATCAAACGTTAGGGCGGTGTTTTGTGGCGTCCCGACGGAGAAGTCTGAGATGAGCAGGGTGAATTCGCCTTCGGGGGTTTCACCCGGCTCAATTTCGGCATCAACGATGATGAGATAACGGCCATCCTTCGGGAAGCTGATCGGAAACAGGACAAGGTTCGCCCCCTCAAAAGTGGACGGCCCGGCGGCGGCGGTTGCGATGAAATTGGTCGGGTCGTCGATGGGTGCTACCGCCAGAATAATGCCGTAGTTGGTTTCCCGCCGAAGCAACTCAATGCGCCCGATGTTGATCTGGGTTGCATCAAAGCAATACCCCTTCGTCAGTTCCGCCGGGGTGAACTCATCTGTCAGGAGGTCGAAAAACACGGTGTCGAACGTGGGAGGTAACAGTGTGTCCAACGCCGGCAAGATGTCCACCCGCCCACTAAACGCGAACACACAGTCGTCTGGGCCAAGCTCCGGCAGCAGTTCGTCAATCCGCCGCCGTAGCCCTGCCATCCGGCTATCGGCAGCATTGGCGAGTTCCAGGCCGCCTGTCGTCACGGGTGGGCTGGTGAGCACGAGGTCCGGGTTTGGCCGCCCACAGCTCTCGATCAACAGGTCGATACTCGCCCGGATTTCCGCCATCGACGCGTTGAAGTCGCGCAGCAGCGGGTCCAGCAGGGCGAAGTACTCCGCATAGATGGCACGCGGAATGTTGAAATCTGTTGGGCGGGCGGGGTAGGCCGCACACACCGGGGGAATCCCCAGAGCGGCGTCCGTCCACGTTCCCTGGATGCTGTTTAGCGATACCTGGGCGAGGTCCAACCGATCTCGCATCCGGCGCAAAATGCCGAAGAACGCGTTCTCGTTTTCGAAGCTCAGGGGGGCTTCTTCCGCGACCACGCCGTCAATCGGCAGTTCAAGGATTGTTCGGTTGCCGATGATCTCAATAAACTGCACAGGAATCCACCCCAGCGTCCCCTGGAAGTTTACCTGGATGTGTTGGTTGTTGGGGGTACGGCCCAACGCGGCCATTTCGGTAAAGCGGGGTGCATCCGCCAGTACCAGGTAAGCGGTAGACGGGCCACTCCGCACCCGCACGCCCGAATTGGGCAGGCGAATCAGAAAATCACTGGTTGCCGTGGTGAACCCGGCACGCGGGGCATCTTGGCCGCCGTAGGGGATGCTGCGTGGGTCACGGATGGGCAGGCTGTTGATGTCGCCCTCTAGCACCGCTACCACCACCGTCCCAATCCACGCCTCCTGGCCTGCAAACTGGATTTGTAGCCACTCGTTGTCCGGGCTACGCCCGGTGGCGACAAAAGTCGTCCCGGCGTTGGCCGTGCCGACCAACTCCGCGCCCAGCGCGGGGACAATGCGGATATTCACAAAGTCGCGGTCCACCACAATCCGCACCTGGCCCTGGGCCGGGATGGGCGTGGCGAACAGGGCGGCCAGCAATAGCAGGACGCCGAGGAGGGGGGCGCGGTAGCGGGGGAGGCTGTGCATCGGTTGGATTGCCCTTCGTGTCCGTGAGTTCGGTTACATCCCTGAGTATATCGCGCCTTGGGAAATCGCAATAGTGGTCCGCCAGGGCTATTCTTGCTGTCCGACCAGCACCCGGTCGATTCGTGCCGCGTCCATATCCACCACCTCAAAGCGCAGTCCCGCATAGATGAAGTGATCCCCAATGCGCGGCACGCGGTCCAACTGCGCCATGATGAACCCGGCCAACGTCCGATAATCACCTAAATCGACCTCGTTGAGGGTTGTCTGCTCCGGTAATATGTCCTCAAACCGGGACAGCGGCATTCGCCCGTCCAACAGCCACGAGCCGTCCTCGCGTTGCACGACCTCTGGTTCGTCGGCGTCCACATCTCCGAAGATCTCCTCAATGATGTCGTTGAGTGTGAGTAGGCCCTCCACCCCGCCATATTCCCCGACAACCAGCGCCATCTGTGTGCCAGATGCCTTGAATACCTCCAGGGCACGCGAGGCCGTTGTCATGCCCGGAATGAACATCGGCGGACGAATCACCCGCTTGAGGTCCACGTTATCCCCTGCAATCAGTGGCTTGAGCAGGTCTTTCGCCTTGATGATTCCTACAATGTTGTCCATATCCCCGTTGCTCACCGGGTAGAAGCTGTGCGGCGTTGTGAGGATGGTCTGCTGGATTGTGTCGAAGTTATCCGTCATGTTCAGGACGTGAATCTCTGGGCGGGCCGTCATGATGTTTGCGACAGGCGTGTCATCCAGTTGCAGCACACCGCGCACCATCTGCACCTCACCTTCCTCAAATACGCCATCCTGCGACCCCTCCTTTACCATGTTGACCACCTCCGCGTCGGAAAGTGACGGCTCCTCGTCTGGGTCAATGTTCATCAACCGTAACAGGCCGTCCGTGGATTTGCTCAACAGCCACACCACCGGGGCCGCGATTCGGGAGAGATTGTTCATCGGCACAGCAATTCGGGCAGAGATCGCATCCGGGAACTGCATGGCGAGCCGCTTCGGGACCAATTCACCCAACACCAGCGAGAGATAGGTGGTTAGCACAACAATCAGCGCCACACCAGCAGGTTCCGTGTAACCCTCCGGGAGCGCGGTGTTGGCCTCCAGCCATTCGCCCAACTGTCGCCCAACGGTCGTCCCGCCGAACGCCCCCGCAATTACCCCCACCAGCGTAATCCCGACCTGCACTGTGCTGAGGAAACGGTTGGGATCCTCTGCGAGATCTAGCGCGACCTTCGCGCCCTGGCTACCGTCCTCCGCTCGTTGCTGTAGCCGCCCCCGGCGTGCCGACACCACCGCAATCTCGGACATCGCCAGCACGCCGTTGAGCAGCACCAACAGTAGAATGATAAGTAGTTGCATCATGAGGTTTGACCGTCCCTGTTGTCGTCGTCGTTTGTTAAAATTATTGAGATTATACCTTTCGACTATTAGAAGCTCGCATTTAATCCATGCTCAACACGCAAATTGCCCCGTTACGTATCGCGCACCTCACGCTGGACCCGCCGCTAACGCTCGCGCCGATGGCCGGGCATACCAACCACGCCTTTCGTCGCTTGGTGCGGGAACTCGGTGGCTGTGGCTTGGTCTGCACGGAGTTAATCAGCAGCAATGCCCTGCAATACAAAGGGTCCCGCGAGAAAACCCTCAGCATGTTCGACTGGTCCGCAGATGAAACGCCCTTCGCCGTCCAACTGTTCGGCAACGACCCCGCACATATGGCGGAGGCGGCGAAAATCGTTGTGGACAACGGCGCAACCCTGATCGACATCAACATGGGCTGTTGGGTGCCGAAGGTCGCCAAGAAGGGCGGCGGCGCGGCCCTGTTGCGCGATGTGTGCGCCGCGCAGGGTGTCGTCGCGGCGGTGGTTGATGCCGTGGATGTACCCGTAACCGTTAAGGTTCGCAGTGGCTTCAAAGAAGGGGAGACAACCGCCATCGGTTTTGCACGGGCAGCGGAGGCCGTCGGCGCGGCGGCGATTGCCGTCCATGCGCGTTACGCTTCACAGGGGTTTGGCGGCACAGCGGATTGGTCGATTATCCGTGAGGTAAAAGAAACTGTGCAGGCAATGCCTGTTATCGGCAATGGCGATGTGTTCAACGCGGATGACGCCCGCCGTATGTTGGACGACACGGGCTGTGATGCGGTCATGATCGGACGGGCAGTGCTCGGCCAGCCGTGGATATTCCGGCAGATCGCGCATGAGTTGGCGACGGGTGAGCGGCCCCCCGAACCAACACGCGCCGAACGTGCCGCCATTGCGCTACGCCATGCCCACCTCACGCTAGAGACAACGAACCTTCCCGCCAGAGTCGCTGTCCGTGAGTTACGCGGCCAACTCAGCAAGTATGCCCTGGACCAACCGGGGGAAAAGCACATTCGTAACCAGTTGGTCCGCGTGGAGACAATGGACGATGTGGCGCGTATCCTAATGCCTATCGTGGATAGCATGTGATACTGTGCTAATGGTGGTGGGTGAATGCAATTAGGGGTTTTCACTCACTCACGCCAATAGTCACGAATTTATTGTGATTTTCGTCACATGTGCCTTGCACTTTTTTAGCGTATGCTGTAGGCAAGAAGCGTTAATTTAGAGTGGAGGTCACAATGAACGACTGGGGCGAATTCACAGCAATGCGGTTACAGCACGAACTTGAGCAAGAGCAACGTCTACGCAACTACGAACACCGGCAGGCGATGACCCGCTACGACCACCCACACCCGGACCTCAAAGACCTGCGTGAGATCTTGGAGCGCTGGTTGCGCCTGCCGAAGAAGGAGAAGGACAGCCACTAACCTACCCGAATTGCCTGATATTGCAGCCGGGCTGGACGTGCGGCGACTAGATGCGGGGCCACATCACCGCTTACCGTAAGATGGCAGTGGCCCCGCACGCAGTCGATTTTGTGGGTGCGCTCAAACACGGCCTGCCTGCGGGTAACAGTATGTGACAACCGCACGCGCCTGCGTAGAATCTCCCCAACCGCTAATCTAGGATGCGCCGTAGGATGCTGGGAACATTCTCGGCATCTGCCAACCGCTCCCGCAACGAATCCACCGAGCGTAACCCATACGTATGTGAGATCGCCAACGCCAGATAGAGCGCGTGGCGGCGTCCGCGCACGCTGTTCTTGATCGTTTTGCGTTTCTTGTCCGGCCCGCGTGCGGCCACCGTAAACGGGTAAATACGTATCCCGTCGTCCTTTGAGATGTCACCTCCGGGGCGCTCCATACGAATGACAATTGTGTCCATCTCGTCTGGTGTCAGTTTGACCTGTCCGAAGCTGAATGGCGCGACACGACGGGTGAGACCATCTGGCGTCATGTGAATCGTCGTCACGTTGAAACCACGCATCAGCAGGAACACCGCAAAGAGCAACGCAAACCCCCCGTAGACCGCCAACGCGAGTCGCCCGCCTGGTTCGTTGGTGAAGGTTGCCAGGCTCTCGTTCGTCTGCAAGACCAGCAACGGCACCCCGACCAGCGCCAACAACCCCAGCACTGCGCCAATCTTGCCCAACATCGCGGAGGCGCTCAACCGTATAATCACCGCCTCGCCCTCGTGGGTGAATGTGATGCGTGCCGGTGCGGTTTCTGGTAATGGGTCCGTGTTAAATGCCGTCAATCGTATTCTCCCTTACGTACAGATGCCATCCATTGTTAAGGCACTAGGCTTCCATGGCGGGCCGCCCCCACAGATGAGGCGGTAGAGAATTCCTAGCCGTCCGCCATGACGCTATCAACGGCCTCGGCCAGTGTCCGCAGGTTGTTGACGTAGTAGCACCCGTCGCTACGCTTGGCGTACTCGATCATATCGCTGTCGCCCGTCCCCCACTCACCCGGATCCTCCGGCACGAACCAGATGAGGCGGCGGGCCTTTCGTTGTATCTCAGCGGCGATGTCCAAGCGCGGGTCGCGGTGGTTGTTGCGCCCATCCCCCAGGATGATGACCGTCGTGCGGGTGTTCATCTGCCCCATGAAGTCCTTACGGAATGTGTCCAGGCTGGTGCCGAGGTCGGTTGCGTAGTAGCCGGGGGGGTTGGCGTCGAGCGCCTTCTGGACGGCCTCTTGCGTTTCGTACTCGCGGAACACCGGGCTGATAATGGCGAGGTCCGCGTTAAAGACGAAGCTGTCTGTCTTGGCGACTTGGTCCTGTAGCTCATAGATGAGCGTCAGCAGGAACTCCGCACAATAGCGTACGGACGTGCTCACGTCGCAGATGACGACCAGTGACGGCTTGACGTGGTTGCTCTTGTGCTTAAGCTCCATCGGGACGCCACCGTAGCGCAGGTTGGCCCGCATGGTCTGGCGCACGTCTGGCTTGCCGGACTTGGCACGACGCTGGCGTAGCGCGGCGCGGCTCCGTAGACGTGCCGCGAGACGGCGAATCTCGGCGCGAATCTGGTCCACCTCGTCACGGCCTAATGCCTGGAACGGCACGTCCATCACATCGTCTTTGGGGTCCGGCTCGGTCTGGGCCATGTTCTCGGCGAGTGTGGCCCCGGCGAAGCGCGAAATCTGCTCGGCAAGGCCCTGGGCGTTTTGCTCTAGCTGCTCGCGTATCTCGTCCAGTTGGTCCTGGCCCATGCCCATCGCCTCTAGCTCGGCCATCAGTTCCTCGATCATCTCCTGAATCTGGCGCATCCCAGCTTGCTGTTGCATCCGGCGCTCCATAAAGCGACGGTCACGCATGGAGTCGCTGTCCATCAACCCGGCCTGCTGGCCCATCTGCTGAAGCTGTTGGTCGCTGAACTGCTGGCCGTCCATAAGCTGACGCATCAACTGTTGCAGTGCGCCCATGTCGCCCATGAGTGACTGAAGCGCGTCCCGGAGCTTCTGCTGGTCCTCGCCGGAGAGGTTGTCCGGGATGTTTTCCATTGGGGGTTTGTTGGCCGCGAAGAACAGCGGGAAGAAGTAGTCGAACTCGCGGTGGTTTTTACGGTCCTTGACGAGTGTCGTGCGGAGCACCTCACGGAACACGCTACGGTTGGTGCTGCCTGTCATGTCGATGGCCCGGAGCGCATCTTGGGCCTCTGCCAACGATACGCGCACGCCGGATGCTCGCATCGCCCGTACAAACTCAACGATTCGCTTGTCCATGTGTTGTGGTACGCCTCAAAATAACGGCCTAAAGGGGGGAATCTAACGTTAAATATAGCACACATCACATGAGGCGTGGCTCAGACCTAATCGGATTGGGGGGATTGACAAATGCTCGTAATTCGATAAATATCTAAATAGATCAGTATCTACATTGGCGTTTATCGAAATAGGTGCAATATGGAGCACGAACAACACGCAGACCTGCTGGCGCTGCTCAAGGCGTTGGCCCAGGAGACACGCCTGCTGATTGTCGGGTATACCGGGGAACGCGAGTACAGCGTGGGGGAATTGGCGGGGGTGTTGGCGTTGAAAGAGCCGACCGTCTCGCACCACCTGAGCAAGTTACATGGTGTGGGGCTTTTGCGGCTGCGGATGCAGGGGAATCAGCGGTTTTATCGGTTGAACGGGCGACGGTTTGCGCACTTTCAGGCGCTTGTGCAGGACATGGACCGTCCCCTTGCCCCTGCGCGGGAGGATCCGGTAAATGATCTGACGTGGCTGGATGCGCTTCCAGACGAGTTTGCCGCCGATGATCGGAAGGTGCTGGCGGACTGCACGTTTAACGGGCGGCTGACACATATACCGGCCAAGCAGAAGAAACTGTTGGTGGTATTGCGCTGGTTGACGACACAGTTTGAGCCGGAGCGCACCTACACCGAACAGGAGGTGAACGCGGTGATTAAGCCGATTCATGAGGATTACGCCGGGTTGCGCCGCGACCTGATTAGCTTTGGGTATTTGCGCCGGGAGCGTGGTGGTGGTGCGTATTGGCTAACGCCTGTGGATGAGTAGGCCTCAATCTTGTTTGGACCCCACCCCTAAATCCCCTCTCCGCAAGCAGAGAGTGGACTTTTGTTTGTACATGGTTTTCGCGTCTCACGGACCTGATTACAATTGGGGTTGTGAGGCAATCAACCTGGGCGTGGGCTCTGTCGAAACTGTCGAAAAGTTCAATAATATTGGCGAGGGTGACTTTACTGACGTAAGTCGAGAACTGAAAGGTAACTTTCACATGCAACGTGTATTCGCAGTAGACAAGAACGAGCGACCGCTCATGCCCTGCCACCCGGCACGGGTGCGAGAACTGCTCAAAAAGGGGCAGGCCGCTGTGTATCGTCAGCACCCGTTCACGATCATCATTCTCGACCGCGAGGGCGGGGATGTGCAGGAGATGCAGGTCAAGGTTGATCCGGGCGCAAAAACGACCGAGATTGCCATCGTCGCCGACTTCAAGCACGGTCCGCGCTGCATTTGGGCCACATGAGGGTGATGTGGCTTCTCCACTGGTTACTGGTTACGTCACTGGCGGCCCTCATCGCACCTGGATTGCGCCTGCTGCTGGATAGCCTCACCGGGTTTCGTGGGTCGCTCTACGACATCACCATGACGGGCGTGAGCGCGGGGCTGCTCTATGGCGCACAGGCGGTGGCGCTCCCGGCCCCGTTGCAGGGATTACGCGGGCGCTGGTTGGCCTATGGCGTGACTGGGATGGTGCTGGGCGGTGAGTTTGGCTATCCGCTGGTTGCACCGCTGTTTGACCTGCTCCCGGCGGTGGTCCCGTTGCGCTCCACGATAACGTATGTTTTGATGCAAGCACTCATTCCGGCGGTCCTCCACTGGACGTTGCTGCGGTCACAGGTGACGCGGGCGTGGCGCTGGTTCCCGGCGCTGGTTGTTGGCGTCGTGCTGGTGATCCCGCTGACGTGGGCGAGCTATCTGCTGCGACCATGGCTCACAAGCTATGAGGCGTATCGTGTGTTTACCGTATTTCTTATGCGCCTGGGACCGAATCTCACCGTAGGGGCCGCGCTGTGGTGGCTGTTCCACCATGAGCGGACATCCACCTGAGCGGGGGCTAACATTTAGAAAACCTTTATGTGCTGGTTATAGACAACGGTCAAAGGCATGTGGTACATTTTGTGCAAATTAAAAGCGTTTTCTTGGTATATATTGCACAAAAGGACTTCAGAATATGATTGTTGGAATCCCCACTGAGATCAAAACCGCAGAGAATCGGGTGTCGTTGCCGCCGCATGGCGTGGGCGAACTGACCAAACACGGGCATAGCGTCCTCGTCCAGGCCGGGGCCGGGGTGGGCAGCGGTTTCGCAGACGCGGAGTATGTCGCGGCGGGCGCGGAGATCGTGCCGGATGCCGCTGAGGTGTGGGGGCGGGCGAACATGGTTGTAAAGGTAAAGGAGCCGCAGTCGTTCGAGTACGCTTACCTTCGCTTGGACCTGATCCTGTTCACGTATCTGCATTTGGCCGCCGACGAGACGCTCACCCATGCGCTGCTGGACAGCGGCGTCACGGGGGTGGCCTATGAGACGGTTGAGGATCGTCAACGCGGACTGCCGCTGTTAGAGCCGATGAGCGAGGTTGCCGGGCGCATGTCCTCACAGGTCGTCTCGCATTACCTGGAGCGGCACGCTGGCGGACGTGGGGTGCTGATGGGCGGGGTGCCAGGGGTGCAGCCTGCGGACGTGGTGGTGCTGGGTGGCGGTACGGTCGGCACGCACGCGGCCAAGATCGCGCTAGGCATGGGTGCCCATGTCACGATTTTGGACATCAACCTGGACCGTTTGCGCTATCTCGATGAGGTGCTGCACGGCAACTTGACGACGCTCTACAGCAACCGGGCCAACATCACAAACGCAGTCTACAACGCCGATGCTGTGATCGGCTCCGTGTTGATTGCGGGGGCGCGTGCGCCGAAGCTGGTCACGCGGGAGATGTTGCCGAAGATGCGGGACGGGTCTGTGATTGTGGATGTGGCGGTGGACCAGGGCGGTTGTGTGGAGACGACCCACCCGACGACCCACGATGACCCGATCTTTGTGATTGACGGCGTGGTGCATTATGGTGTGGCGAACATGCCGGGTGCGGTCCCGCGCACAAGCAGTTTGGCGCTGTCCAACGCAACGATCCCGTATGTGTTGAAGTTGGCGGATCAGGGGTTGGTTAATGCCCTGCAAAGCGATCCGGGCTTTATGCTGGGGCTGAACACGTACCAGGGTCAACTCACCTACGCGGCGGTGGCGGATGCGTTTGATCTGCCGTACACACGGGCGGACTTCGACGCGGCGCTGGAACGAGCAGGGGCGGAGCAACGGTAGGGAGATATGGCCTTTAGCTGTTCGCTTTTTGGTAGCTCATGGTGCCTCATCAGCCGTGAGGCACACACCTTCATGGATTAGTAACTCCGCAGCCAACCACAGTTGTAGAGCAGGTCTTCGTCTGCGGTGGCGCTCACGCCGTCCATGGCACCAACCGCCGCATTCCAGCTAAGGTTATACGCGCCAAGGTCGCCTGCGGTCTGGGTGCTGTGGCTTTCGGTACGGTCCTGTAGGTAGGCGACGAGTGCCTCCAGGCGATTATCGTCACTGCTGAGGTAACGGTCGACGATAACCGGGGTCGCGTCCATTGAGAGCGTAGACAGGTAGCACAGGTCGAAGTCGATTTCGCCGGCCAGGGCGCGGTCGATGTTGTGGGCGGCGATTCGGGCGTCCGGATTGATAAGGTTCATCGTGGCGAAGAAGCCAATCCCGACGAGCACCAGCCCAAACGAAAACACATTCGTTCTCAGCCGCAGTAACCCCGCAACCAGCACCACGAATAACACCCCCAACCACCCCATAAACACACTCGTCCACAGGCGCAAACGGGTGAGGCCGAGGGCATCCGTGTAGAGGTCCATGCGGCGTGCGGCGGAAATTAGCATCACGCCGACAAGCGCAATAATCACCAGCGACAACACACGGAATAGGGTCATTTCGCGCTTGCCCTCCCGGACGACGACGCGATCCGTCACCAGCAATAGTGCCATCGTCAACACGGCAACGGCGACCAGCTCGAAGAAGCCGCGCCGGGCGTACTCGGCGAAGGTGAGGCCATCCACACCGATGTTTTCGCGTCCGCCGAAAAGGTAGACGAACTGCACCAGCACAAACGCGCCAAACAGCAAATTCACACCGCCGAGCAACATGCCACCTTCGATCATACTGACGCGGAAGGGTGTGGTAGCGCGGCGCTTGGGTGGGCGCGGCAGGCTGTCACGGTCGGGCAGGGTGGCCTCTGGTAGCGTGGCGTCGTCATCTTGGCGCTTGGTCGTGAGGGGATGATTCCAGTCACGGGCGACACCGTAAGTCACTGTGCCGACGGTAAACCACGCCAGCACACCCGTCAGCAGTACCCGTCCGATGAAGTCATCGATGCTGAGCTTGTCCAACCATGCCAGCGATGGCAAATAGGCGGCGAACACGGCATCGGCGCTCCCCAGTAACAGCGCGAATACCCCTAAGACCGGGAGCGTCAACAGCAGGCCACGCACGATGGCGCCAGTGCGATTGGGCGTTTCGTCGTCGGCTGTGTTCTCGCGGCGCTCGCTGAACCAGTGCCGGGCGGTGAGCAGCGTCACGAACGGGAGTTCCAGCGCGGACCGCAGCCCCGTTGTGATGACTGCGCCTGCCTGTTCGGGGGTGGCGGTGGTGTCGAAGGCGCGGTTGCTGGCCGTGTAGTGGAGCGCGAGCGCACCGAGCATCAGCGCGGCGACGACGTTGTAGAACGTCAGCCAGTCGTCTGCGCGGACGGCAACCATCACGGCGAAGAACAGGGCCGGGGCGTAAAGCCATAGGTTACGGGCTGTCAGTGGGCGGCGGGCGACCCAACCGGACCCCAACACGGCGGCGGTTAGCAGCGACAGAAAGACCGGGAACGACGCACCGATGTAAACCGTGTCGTAGAGCAGGGTCATCCCGGTAAAGCCGACCAGGGAGCCTACGATCAGCGTCCAGACGGCAAAGGCAGCACGAGACATGGTGAAGTCCTTTCGCGTGTTTGTCACCATGCCTTATACACGACTGGGGCGTACATGTCTCGTAAAAGGATGTTAACGTGGGGGAACCGTCGGGTTGGGTGTGGTCACGGGGGGCTGTTGCGGTGTTTCGCGCCGCGACAGGAGCCAGCGACGGGCGGGTACCTCCACCCACTCGTAGAGCGCGGCACCGATGAGGTTTGCGCCGAGGTAGAGCAGGGGCAGATAGGCCCATAGCGGCAGGTTCTCACCGAAGACCGACAGCAACGGCAGGCGCACGGCATCCATGAGAATCGTCATCTGCATGAGATAGAGCGCGTAGGAGATGTGGCCGAGGTAGACAAGGGGCCGCCACGCGAGCAAGTCCGCAATGGGGTTGGTGGACGAGATGAGGCTGAGGATCGTCAACGCGGTGAGGGCGGCGGTCACGACGAAGTAGAGGTATAGCCAGTGTTCGGACTGGGTGGCCCCGGTGCGGTGCATCACAAAGAAGGCGAGGACCGTTGCAGCAGTCGAGAAGGCGGTTAACCCGGTGGCGAGAACCGTTCCGCGTCGTCCGCGATAGAGCGCGTCTAGCCAGTTGGTGTAGGTGTAGACGAGGGCCGCGAGGATACCCGCTGCGAACTCCGCAAAGCGACCCAGGGCGGTCCACTCGATCATCATCCCGGCGCTGGGTATGAAACCGTAGCCGCGCCACTCGGAGAGGCCGCTGGCAATAGAGAAGGCGCGAACCCCGATCCCGATAACTAGCAGGCCAACGGTCCAGGCGGCGAGGACGGACACCGCCGACAGCACGCCACGTGTTCTCCATTTGCCGCCGACACGCGCCATGCCGACTAGCACGAGCGGCGTCAGCAGGTAGAAGCCGAGTTCCACACTGAGGGACCACGCCGTCGGGACCAGTTGCACGGGCAATGTTAGGAAATAGGACTGCGTGAGTGCCAGGTGAATGACGGCGTTGACGAAGTTGAGTGTTTTCTCAGCGTCCAGCAACAGCGAGAGCAGCGCAATCACGAAATACAGCGGGTAAATCCGGGCGAACCGCTTCATGAAGAAGGAGCGCAGATACGCTCCATCGAGGCCGTTGGCAGCAAAGCGTGGCAGGTAACGTAGGCCTATCAAAAAGCCGGAGAGCGTGAAGAACAAACTCACACCCATGCCCCCCTGACGGCTCACGGCGTAGAGTAGGCTCTCTGGTGCGCCGAAGGGGTAAAAGTGATGCAAAAATACCAGCAGCGCCGCGACCATTCGCAGCGAGGTCAACGGGCGAATGTCCCCCGTGCGGACATCCAGATTGCCCTCACTCATTGGCCGGAACCGGGTGGCGGCAGCGTGGGAAGCGGGGTTGCGTCTGGCGTTGGGGTGGGGAGCGGCGCGGGGACACCGAAGATATGCACGGAGCCACGGGTGTCGAACACGGCCAGCGTGCGGCCATCTGCCGACCAGCTCACGTCAATAATTGGGCGGTCCACCGTGAGTTCGGCACGCTGCGGGCCTGTTTCGGTAAGCTCCGCGAAGTTGTAGACGAAAACGCCACCCTCAAACACCCCGGCCAACATCAACGCGCCGGACGGGTTGAAGGCGGCGGCGGTGCGCTGGCCGCCCAACTCTGGCAGCGCGGCGACGAGTTCCCCGTCCACCGGGTTCCAGATATTCATCGCCTCGGTGAGGCCGCTGTTGACCAGCAGGTCGCCTGCTGGTGTGTAGGCCAGCACGTCCTCGGCCCCGCCCGCGCCTGTTAGCAGGATGTGGGTTAACTGGCGCTCGTTGAGGTCCCACAGGCGCACATCGGCCTCGGTCCCGGCGGCGACTTGTACGCCGCCCGGCGCGAACACCACCTGCCCAATCGGTTCGTCGTCGGGGTCTTGTAGCACGGCCAGTTGTTCACGCGCCTGCCAGTCCCAGATCTCAACGGTCCCGGCGGCGGTGCTGATGGCGAACTGAGTCCCGTCCTCGGAGAAGGCCATATCCGTAACGCGGGCGTCGCCTGATGTGAAGCGCACCAGCAAATCACGGGTGACCGGGTCCCACACGTTGACGTTACCGCCACTGTCCACCAGGGCGAGCCGTCCATCAAAGGGCGCATAGGCCGCGATTCCGGCGTAGTCTGGTTGGCCTTCCAGCGCGGTGAGCAGTTGCCCGCTGGTGCCGTCTAATATGCGGATGCGCCCGGTTGAACTGACGGTGTAGACCTCGGTTTTGTCGGCGGCGTAGAACACCTGGATGCCACCATCACGGGGGACGCCGAACACGAGTTCCCCAGTGATAAGGTCCCAACTCAGGACGCGCTCGCGGGTGAGGGCGGCAAGCTGGGTGCTATCTGTGGCGAAGGCGTAGCTGCTGACGGAGCCGATATTAGGTTGGTCGGGGTCCAGGCGGCCCAATAACTCGACCGTCTCCACGTTGTCCAGCGTGACCGGGAAGAAGGGTTCCCGGTAGGATGGTGGTGGGACGGTCGGTTGGCGCAGTTCGTCCAGACGGCTGGGTGTGGCCGTCGGTTCAGTGGGGGCTGGGACACAGGCGGCTGCCAGATACAGCACGAGCACAAACAGGGTTCGGCGGAAAATGGGACAGCCTCCTTAGTATGGCGTTAGCTCCAGGATGTCGCCAGCGCGTCCGTCAGCTCACCGCGCAGGACGAGGTAGTGCTTGTAGCGACGTTTGGCGATTTTACCATCCACAACGGCCTGCCGCACCGCGCAACCCGGCTCGTTGTGATGGGTGCAGTTGTTAAAGCGGCAGCGGGGCACATGGGCGGCGATGTCCGGCATGTAGCCGTCCAGTTCTTCAGGCTCCATGTTCCAGATGTTGAGGTTGCGGATGCCGGGGGTGTCTGCGAGGTAGCCGCCCTGTTCCAGCTTGACTAGGGCGCTGTCGCGGGTGGTGTGCATACCTTCGCCGCTGCTCTGGCTCACCTGTTTGACAGCGCGGCCCAGGCCCGGCTGGATGTGGTTGAGCAGACTTGTTTTGCCGACGCCGGACGGCCCGGTGAACACCGAGATTTTATTGTGAAGTAGGTCGCGCACTTGGTCCACACCGATGTCGTTCTTGGCGCTGGTGTAGAGCATCTGATAGCCCATGTCGATGTAGGGCTTAAAGTGGTTGTTGAGGATTTCGACAGGGACTAGGTCAATCTTGTTGACGACGATGTAGAGGTTCTCAATGTGGCTGGCCTCCCCGACAATGAGGAAGCGGTCCAGAATGCGGAGGTCTGGGCGGGGTTTGGTGGCAGCGAAAACAAAGAGGGCTTGGTCCGCATTGGCGATAAGCACCTGTTCGCGCTCGCGGTTGCCAGCCCCACGTAGCCCGCTGGTGCGGACAGCGCGAGAGAACACGCTCTGGCGGGGGGCGACTTCGGTAATGGTGCCGATGTTGTCCAGGTCCTCATTTTCGGAAACCTGCAACGTCACGCGGTCCCCGATAGCGGCAATGTCTGACGATTGTGCTTGTTCCATCAGCTTACCGCGAAGGCGTGTCTGGTAGATTTTATTGTCCTGGTCAGGGACTTCGACCCAATAGAACCCGCTTTGCTCCCGAACGATCATGCCGTGCAAGGTTGTTGGAAGGTTCAAACGCTCACTCCTATGTATGAATTGTCATGGTTACGCCACATTATACGCCATTTTTGTCAACATAGGGTAAGTTTTTGCGGTGAGGTGCTTCGAAGATGTAAGCGTCACTATTGCAGCGGCCTAGGCCATGATTTAGGATGGTGTTGCTATGTATTATAGGTTTTAAGGACAGATTGTGAACGAAAATAAAAACAAACTGCTGGATGATGCACTAGAGCCAACGCCGGACACTGAGGCGGAGGCAAAGCCGATGGTGACGGACGACCCGGTAGAGACGATGGTGTTAGAGAAGCGCAAGCAGGCCGAGCCAGAGGAAGCGGCGGACGCGGACGCTGATGTCGTGATGATCCCCCGGACGACGTTTAACTATGTGGTGATTGCGCTGGTGTTCTTTGCGCTGGGGGCAGTGTTGGGGAGTTTTGTGTTCCCCAGTGGTGGGGGTATTCAGGTCGCACAACTGCCGGATAACTTCGATGAACGGGTGCAGGATGCAGTTTTAGGGGCGTTCGAGACGGCGGGCGTGGTGGAAGACCCGGGCCTGATGATGGGTGATCGCTATGATCTGACAGTGGATGTCTCCGACGATCCGTTCCTGGGCAACCCGAATGCACCGATTACGATTATCGAGTTTAGCGACTTCACCTGTGGTTTCTGTGGTCGTTTCGCACAGACAACGCTGGAGCCGATTTTGGAGGCGTACCCGGACGAGGTGCGGATTGTGTATATGGATTTCCCGTTCTTGTCGCAGATGTCTGTCCCCGCAGCAATGGCAGCGGAGTGTGCCCACGACCAGGGGCAGTTCTGGGAAATGCACGACTTGATCTTCGCGAACCAGCGCAACCTGACGCCAGATGTCCTGCGCGAGCAGGCCGTGGCGTTGGAGCTGGACATGGACGCCTATGATGTTTGCATGGAGGACCAGGCACACATGGAGGAAATTCGGGCGGACTTAAGCGTCGGGCAGGAGTTGGGTGTTAGCGGTACCCCGGCGTTCTTCGTGAACGGGCGCTTTGTGAGTGGTGCCCAGCCCGTTGAGGTGTTCAGCCAGTTCATTGATGAGGAGCTGGCCGCGCTGGAGAGTTAGGTCGCTACACGACATTGGGGCTTGGTCCGGCAGGCCCCTATCCTCGCCCACATTACCCCCTTACATCCCCTAAATATTTTGCTCCGGCTACGAAAAATCAAATTTAACCGCGTGTACACCTTTTTTGTCATGGGTGATAGCCGGATGATTGCTAGGTGAGGTAATCATTAGAACCATTGTGCATGACAATTGTCACTTTTTGCTGGACAACCCCTCGTGAGTGGGATAAGAAATATGTGTAACTCTTGCAATAAGTGGGTAACTCTTATACGATTTACTCAGGTTTTAGAGGTTTTTTAGCACATGAACAGGGGCTTAATTTTACGATGGCAAAACCCGCATTCCTTAACAAGTCTAACGCAAAACGAGAGCCAACCCAGGCCGACCGTGACCGTGCTGCACGCCTGACAAAGCGCCAATATGTGCGGTTTGCCTTTTATAAGATTGACCCACAGTGGCGGCGGCTGCCCGCTAAAGAGCAGGCGGACCAGAAGAAGGAATTGGTAGAGGTCATTCGCGACTTTAACCGTCTGATGTTGCTGCGTCCGTACAACACGATGGGGACACGGGCGGACACAGAACTGCTTTTGTGGCAAATTGCCGAAAACCCGGATGTGTTCCAGGAACTCGCGACGGCCATCATGCGGACACGCATGGGCGGCTACCTCACGATTACGCACTCCTACTTCGCACAAACGAAGCGGTCGCTGTATGAGATTCGTGTTCCAGCGCCGGAGGGCTTCGAGGAGGAAGACCCTGAGGAGCGCTTGGTCATTGACCCGACAGAGAGCCGTTATGTGTTTGTGTATCCTTTCATCAAGACGCGGGAGTGGTACCAGCTTTCCACGGCGGCCCGCCAGGGCATGATGGATGAGCACATCACCATCGGGCGTAAGTACCCGTCGATTCGTCTGAATACGACTTACAGCTTCGGGATCGACGACTACGAATTTATTGTGGCGTTCGAGACGGACGAGCCGAGCGACTTCTTAGACCTCGTGCAAGAGCTACGCGAGTCCACAGTGAGCATGTACACGCTGCAAGATACACCATTGTTCACCTGTACGAATATGCGCCTGGACGAAGCATTGGACGCGCTGGGTGGCCCGCCGATTGCGGAGAAGGTCAACCCAGGTAGTGAGCGTGAGGTGTGGATGGATGTGTGTCCGCTGGATGAAATCCAACCGGGGCAGACCAAAACGGTCTACCTGGAGGGCAAGATGGTTGGCGTGTTCAACATTGACGGTGAACTGTACGCGCTGAACAACCGTTGTTCACATGCACGCGGCCCGTTGAGCGAGGGCGAGATCAACGCTGAGGAATGTAGCGTGGTTTGCCCGTGGCACTACGGCAAGTTCGACATCAAGACAGGCCAGCCGATTGACGGCGTGGTTAACAAGCCCGTCGAGACATACCAGGTGGAGGTACGTGACGGTGTGGTGTGGGTCGGCACAAAGGCCGTCGTCCGCGCCTAGCGAAACCCGGCGGTTCCCGGCGACAAGGGGGCCGGGGCCGCCGTCATTCAATGCGCCTGACCGCAGATTTATTGGTAGTGACTGGATAGAAGGACAGGAATCACCTATGAGCATTAAAGGCGCACAGTCGCCGAATACGCCCAAGTACGACGACACGGCCCGCGAATACGACGCTGTGTTGGTGATGAGCTTTGGCGGGCCAGACAAGGCCGACGATGTGGTCCCGTTTCTACAGAATGTGACGCGTGGGCGTAACATCCCGGAGGAGCGACTGAAGGAAGTCGGCGAACACTATTACATGTTCGGCGGCAAAAGCCCGATCAACGAGCAAAACCTCGCATTGGTTGAGGCGCTTAAAGAGGAACTCGCTGAGCACGGCCCGGACCTCCCGGTGTACTTCGGGAACCGCAACTGGCACCCGATGATTGAGGATACCATCCAGCAGATGAAGGACGATGGCGTGAGGCGGGCAGTGGCCTTCTTCACGAGTGGCTTTAGCTGCTATAGCGGGTGTCGCCAGTACCGTGAGGACATCATGCGAGCGCAGGAGGCGGTGGGCGAGGGCGCACCAGAGTTCGACAAGATCCGGGTGTTCTACAACCACCCCGGCTTCATCAACCCGATGGTCGAGAGTGTGCAGGCGGCGCTGGCCGAGTGGGACGAGGCCAGGCGCGACGGGGTGAAGCTGGTGTTCACCGCGCACAGCATCCCAAGTGGGATGGCCCGCAACAGCGCCTACGAAGCCCAGCTAAAGGAGTCCTGCCGGATTGTGGCTGAGGACATCCTGGGACGTGAGGATTGGGTATTGGTCTACCAGAGCCGGAGCGGTCCGCCTCATGTGCCGTGGTTGGAACCGGACATCGTGGACTACATGGAGGAGATCAACGAGCAGGGTGTAAAGGACATCGTGATTATTCCGATCGGCTTTATTAGCGATCACATGGAAGTCATGTTCGACCTGGACACCGAGGCGCGTGAGGCTGCCGACGAGATGGGCATGAAGATGGTCCGTGCGGGCACGGTTCACACGACCAAGCCGTTTGTGCAGATGATCCGCGAGTTGATCGTGGAGCGGATGACGGAAAACCCGGAGCGCCCCGCGCTCGGCAAGCGCCCGGCCAACCACGACATCTGCCCGATTGACTGCTGCTTGCCGGGAGGCCGCCCGATGCCGAAGGGTGCGGCCCATGGCGAGGCCACCAAGTAAAAGAGACGGACCCGATGCAGGGCGGTGGTTGCGCCGTCCTGCCAATGTAAACCGTGCCCAGGGGACGAAAAGATACGCACGATGCTTTTGCTAACCGGACTAAACTATCGAACAACACCTGTAGAACTCCGTGAACGTTGCTATATCGGGACGGAACAACTGCGGACGCTGTTGTTTCACCTCCGCCAGATACCCGGCGTGGAGGAATCCGTTGTGATTTCCACCTGTAACCGCCTAGAGGTTTACGCGGTTGTTCGTAATGTGGGGGTTGCAGAGCCGATTATGACGGCACTCTGCAATTACTATGAATTAGACCCTGCGACCATCCGCCCACGCCTGTACGTGGAGCCGGACGAACGCGCCGTCCAACACTTGATGCGTGTGGCTGCCGGGCTGGATTCCATGATCCTGGGGGAATCACAGATCTTGGGACAGGTACGTGAGGCGTTGAACGCTGCTGGTGAAGTGGGTAGCGCGGGGACGTTGTTACACCGTCTGTTTGAGATGGCGATGCACACGGGCAAACGCGCCCACAACGAAACCGCCATCGGCGAACACACCACGTCCGTCAGCCATGCGGCAGCGCGGTTAGTGATGAGCAACCATACCAACCCAGACGCCAATGTGTTACTCGTAGGGACGGGTGAAATGGCGGTGTTGGCGGGGCAAGCACTCAAAGACCGGGGCTACCATAACTTGCATGTGGTGAACCGCACCTACTCGAATGCGGTTGAGGTGGCAGAACGGCTGGGCGCACAGGCGCATGAGTGGTCGTTCATCTGGGATTGCATGGCTGAGGCCGATGCGGTCATCAGCGCGACGGGTGCGCCCCACCTGATTCTGTACACAGACGATATGCGCCACAGTGTAGCCCGCCGGCAGTATCGCCCGTTGACACTGGTCGATATTGCTGTCCCGCGTGACATTGACCCGAACATCAGCCAGCTACGCGGGGCGTGTGTCTACGATATTGATGAGCTAAAGAATGTTGTGGACGAGAACATTGCGCAGCGCGCAGCGGCAGTACCGCAAGTTGAGGGTATTGTGGCTGAAGAAACCAAAAAATACACGAAGTGGGAACATCAGCGCAGTGTGACCCCGGTGATTGTGGACCTGCGCCGCGAGGTGCAAAGCGTGGTTGAGGCGGAACTTGAGGACGCGCTCGGCAAGCTAGACGCGCTGGGCGAGGCCGAACGTAAGATCGTGCAACGGATGGCACATCGCATTGTGAATAAGGTGTTGCACGCGCCCACAGTGAGCCTGCGGGCACACGCGGCCAGTGGCAATGCTGAGAACTATGCGCAGGTGGTGCGGGACCTCTTTGCATTGTCGGCCCCGGCGGACCTTTAGCCGATGCAGACGATACGCATTGGCACGCGGGGGAGCAAGCTGGCGCGGTGGCAGGCGACGTATATCCATGACCTGTTGGCCGCACATTACCCCGAAAAAACCATTGAGACGGTGATCTTTACGACCAAGGGCGACAAAATTCTGGATAAGTCGCTACCGAGCATCGGCGGCAAGGGGCTGTTTACGGAAGAATTGGAACAGGCCATGCTTGCCGAGGAGATTGACTGCGCGGTGCATAGCCTGAAAGACCTCCCGGTGGACAATCCCACCGGGTTGACCGTGGGGGCGATCCCGCCGCGTGCGCCGGTGGAGGATGTGCTGGTGAGCCGAAGCGAGGAAAAGCTGCTTGATTTGCCGGAAAATGCGGTGATTGGGACCAGTAGCCTACGCCGTGCCGCGCAGATCAAGGCGGTGCGCCCGGATATTCAGATTATCGACATTCGCGGCAACGTCCCCACCCGCATTAACAAGGCGCTAGACCCGGACGGCCCCTACGACGCCACGGTCCTTGCCCATGCAGGCGTCACGCGCCTGGAACTCACTGAACACATCAGCGAAGTGTTGACGCTCGACACGATGCTCCCCGCACCGGGACAGGGCGCGATTGGCGTGCAGTGTCGCGATGATGCGGCATCGCTGGCGATTTTCGCGCCGTTGGTCCACGAGGTAACACGCGCCTCTGTCGTGGCGGAACGGTTGTTCCTGAGCGGACTTGGTGGCGGTTGCGCGGTCCCGGTAGCGGCCTATGGTGTCGTGGATGGGGACACGCTGCGGCTGATGGGGCGCGTCGGCGCGCCGGACGGCGGCACGGTTATCACGGTGCGCGGGGAGGCTCCGTTGGCGGCGGCGGGTGACCTTGCGAAGTCACTCGCACAGCAGGCCATTGCCGAGGGCGCAGACGCGATTTTGGCTGAGGTACGCGGTTGAGCTTGGCGGGAAAGCAAATTGTTGTGACGCGTGCGCCGCATCAGGCGGGGGCGCTGGGGTCAGCGTTGGAGAAGCGCGGCGCGGTTCCTGTGGCGTATCCGTGTATTGACGTGGCGCTGCCGGGGGACATGGCCGAACTTGGGGTTGCGTTGGATCACCTGGACCGTTACGACTGGGTCGTCGTGACCAGCCCGAACACCACCCGGATGTTGCGAAACTTTGTTGTGGACTGGTCCGCGTTGAAGATTGCGGCGGTGGGGGCGGCAACAGCGGAGGCCGTCCGTAAGGATTTCGGCGCTGAGGTGGCGTTTACCCCGTCCCGGCAGATTGGGGATGTGCTGGCGGCTGAGATGCCCGTACAGCCTGGGGAAAGCGTGTTTGTCCCGCAGTCGGCGCTGGCCGATGATACGGTTGCGAAGACACTGCGGGGACGCGGGGCAACCGTCAACGCGGTCACAGCCTATTGTAATGTGCTGGGGACGGGGGGCGTGGACCTCGCGGCGATGTTGGACCGGGGCGAAATTGACGCGCTAACGTTCACGAGTGGTAGCACGGTGGAGAACCTGAAAGCGCGTTTGGGATACATCCCGTTGGATGTTCCGGCGGCATGTGTTGGCCCGGCGACAGGTGAGGTCGCGCTGGCATATGGCTACAATACGGTGATCTTCCCGGAAAGTGATTATAGTTTGGATGGGATGCTGGACGCGCTGGCCGGGTACTTTGGACCTCTCCTCTAGCGGGCAAGGCAGATCCCTGTCCCTATTGGGTTGACGTGATTTGTAGGGGGCCGTCTCATGTGGCGGCCCGTCGAGAAACGGTTGAGGTCAAAACGCGATTGATGGTTGGAAAAAGGGAATGTGAGATATGGTTGTTTCTGAGCCGATGAAGGTGAGCAGCGTCACCCCCCCCACGCTGCGACCGCGCCGCCTGCGCCGCACAAGTGCGATCCGTCGTATGGTACGTGAGACGACGCTAACCCCCGACGACTTTATCTATCCGCTGTTTGTCCGTGAGGGGACTGACGACGTGCGGCCCATCAGCTCTATGCCAGGGCAGCGCCAGTGGACGCTGGATCACCTGGGCGCAGAGGTCAAGCGGATTGACGCGCTGGGGGTTCCGGCGGTGATTCTGTTCGGCATCCCGGACGTGAAGGACGCCTGCGGGACGGAGAACTTCAATCCAGACGGCATTATCCCACGGGCGATTCGCACCATTAAAGACGCAGTGCCGGATATGATCGTGATGAGTGATATGTGCTTCTGCGAGTACACGGATCACGGTCACTGCGGGATCATCAACACGCCGGGGGACGAACACTATAACGCCGCACTGCCGGAGGGCTACCTGCTCAATGACCCGACGTTGGCATTGTTGGGGCAGGCCAGCGCGGTCCATGCGGCGGCGGGGGCGGACATTATCGCGCCGTCTGGCATGATTGACGGCATGGTCGGCGCAATTCGCGCCGCGTTAGACGCGGACGGCCACAGTCACGTCAGTGTGATGAGCTATGCCGCCAAGTACAGCAGCGCGTTTTACGGGCCTTTCCGTGACGCAGCGGAGAGTCCGCCGACATTTGGCGACCGCAGCGAGTACCAGATGGACCCGGCTAACCGTCGTGAGGCGCGTAAAGAGGTCGCGATTGATGTGGCCGAGGGCGCGGACATGATTATGGTTAAGCCGGCGCTGCCCTATCTGGATATTCTGGCGGACATGCGGGCGACCTACGATCTGCCGACGGCGGCCTATCAGGTCAGCGGTGAGTTCAGCATGATGCACGCGGCGGCCCAAAATGGCTGGATTGACCTGGAACGGGCGGCGATGGAGAGCCTGACGAGCATTAAGCGGGCTGGGGCGGACATGATCCTGACGTACTTTGCGAAGGATGCGTCGGAGTGGTTGGAGGGTTGACAACAGCTAACCTCACCCCTTGCTCCCTTCTCCATAGTGGATGGGGGAGGGAAAACCGAAGGTTCGGGAGGGGTGAGATTTCGAAAAACCATGTTGACTATCTTAGGAATTTCACCATATGACCACGAACACACCCACCTCCCTGCCCAACGCAGCGGAGATTGAACAGAACTCGCGCTTTATGAAGGCGTGCCGTCGTGAAGCGGTAGACGCCACGCCTGTCTGGTTGATGCGGCAGGCCGGGCGCTACATGGAGGAATATCGCGAACTCCGCAAGACGTACTCCATTCTGGACCTCATTAAGACGCCGGAACTTGCGCGAGAGGTCACGATGCAGCCCATTAACGCCTTTGACCTGGATGCGGCGATTATCTTCGCGGACATTCTGCCACCGCTGGAGGGGATGGGCCTGCAACTGGAGTTCATCAAGGGCGAGGGTCCGATCATTCACAACCCGGTGCGGACGGTCGCGGACGTGAACGCGCTGGCGACACCTCCGGCAGGGGAGGCGCTGTGGTTCACCCTGGACGCGATCAAGCTCACCCGCGAGAGCCTGGACCCGAAGGGCGTCCCGCTGATTGGCTTTAGCGGTGCGCCGTTTACGCTGGCGTCCTACGCGATTGAGGGCGGGGCCAGCAAGAACAAGGTCCATCTCAAGAGCCTGATGTACAGTGAGCCGGAAGCCTGGGACACACTCATGACCAAGCTGGCGCAACTGGCAGGCGATTATCTGCTGGCGCAGGCCAAAGCCGGGGCGCAGGCGCTCCAACTGTTTGATAGCTGGGTGGGTGAACTGTCCCCGGCGGACTATCGTCAGTTTGTGCAGCCCTACAGCAAGCAGGCGTTGGACATCGCACGAGATGCAGGCGTGCCGCTTATCCACTTTGGGACCAACACCAACGGGATGCTCCCGGAAATCCGGGACGCGGGCGGCGATGTCATCGGCGTGGACTGGCGTATCGACATTGACGCTGGGGCGAAAATCCTGGGGGATAGCGTGGCGGTACAGGGCAACCTGGACCCGGTGGCACTCCATGCGCCCTGGCCGGAACTCGAAAAGCGGGCCAAGGACGTGTTAGATCGCATGAAGGGGCGTCCGGGCCATATCTTCAACCTGGGCCACGGGATCATCAAGACAACGCCGCCGGAGAACGTCGAGCGACTGGTGGACTTTATCCATGAGTACAGCAGTAAATAACGTTGTGGTGGTGGGCGGCGGCGTCGCAGGACTGGCCGCCGCCCACGCGCTGCAAACAGCAGGGCGTCCCTACACACTGATTGAGGCGTCCGACCGATTTGGCGGCCTGGTGCAGACGGTGGAGCAAGACGGTTGCCGGATTGAGTTTGGGCCGGATGCGTTCATCACGCGCAAGCCCTGGGCCTATGATCTCGCGCAGGCGCTGGGCCTCGCGGGTGAAATGGTCGGCGTGCAGGACACGCGAGAGCGTATCTATGTATTGGTTGAGGGGCGCTTAGAACCGCTCCCGGAGGGGTTACGGCTGCTGGTCCCGACGAAGTTCGGGCCGTTCTGGGCGTCGAACCTGCTGTCAACGGCGGGTAAGCTGCGCCTATTGGCCGATCTCGTGATCCCCAAGAAGGTAGACAACCACGATGAGTCGCTGGCCGAGTTCGTCACGCGGCGCATGGGCCGTGAGGCGCTGGAACGACTGGCCGATCCGTTGTTGGGCGGCGTATACAATGCGGAGATGGACCGTCAGAGTATCCTGGCGACGTTCCCGCAGTATCGCGTGCTAGAGGCCAAACACGGTAGTCTCATCCGAGGGATGCGGGCGGCGGCGGCCAAGGCCCAAGCCCCAGATAAACCCGTGTTGGTGTCGTTCCGTGAGGGGATGGGCCAGTTTATTCGCACGCTGGCGGCATCCCTCACGGGCGACCTGCGGCTCAATACCAGGGTAAAGACCGTCACGGAAAACACGGGAACAAATGGTGTCACGTTATCCAGCGCAGGACATTATCGGGTGTTGCTGGACGACGGTGAGGTGCTGGAAGCGCAGGGGTTGGTGATGGCGACCCCGGCTAATGTCACTGCCCACCTGGTTCGGGCGGTTGCGACGGACACGTCCGCGCTGCTGGATGAAATTCGCTACGAGGGCGTGGGTAGTGTCGCGCTGGCCTATCGTGTGGGGGATATTCCGCGCCCACTGGACGCCTATGGGATTGTCATTCCGTCTACGGAAAACCGCGATATTGACGGGATGCAGTGGAGCAGTTCCAAGTGGGATGACCGTGCGCCAGAGGGTGTTGCGCTGGTCCGGGTGTTCTTCGGGGGTCCACACACGCGCTACATGTTGGACGAGCCGGACGAGGCGCTGTTGGCACGGGTGCGGGACGAGCTACTGTCAATCCTGGGGATTACGGCGGACCCACTACACACGACAATTGGCCGCTGGCATGATGCCTATCCGCAGTACGATGTGGGCCACAAAGACCTCGTGGACAAGATTATGCGCTCACGTCCGAAGGGCCTCATGCTGGCGGGGAACGCCTACTACGGCGTGGGGCTGCCGGACACAATCAACAGCGCACAACTCGCGGTGCGTGGTCTGTTAGAACCAGCCGACCCGCGTTAGAGACTTCTATTGGAGCGAAACAGGGAGAACTTTCATGGATAAGTTATATACGATTGAGAACTCGGAACGGGTATTTGCTCGCGCACAGGAACTATTACCCGGTGGCGTTAACAGCCCGGTTCGGGCATTCGGGAGCGTTGGCGGGACGCCCCGCGTCATCGCTCGCGGCGAGGGCGCGTATCTCTACGACGTGGATGACAACCGCTACATCGACTATGTGCTGTCGTGGGGGCCGATGGTGCTGGGCCATGCTTACCCGGATGTGGTTGAAGCGCAACTGGCGCAGGTTCGCAAGGGGACGAGCTACGGTGCGCCGACCGAACTAGAGAACACGTTGGCGGAACTCGTTGTGGATATGATCCCATCAATTGAGATGATCCGCTTTGTGAACAGCGGCACCGAGGCCACCATGAGCGCGTTGCGGCTGGCCCGGGCCTACACCGGGCGCGAGAAGATCATCAAGTTTGCGGGGAACTATCACGGCCACGCTGATATGTTGCTGGTGCAGGCTGGGAGCGGTGTGGCGACATTTGGCCTGCCGGATTCGCCGGGGGTGCCGAAGGGCACCGTCAACAACACGTTGATTGCGCCGTTTAACGATCTGGACGCGGTGCGGGCGCTGTTCGAGGCCAACGCGGGGGAGATCGCGGCGGTCATTGCCGAGCCGATTGCCGCCAACATGGGCTTTGTGCTGCCGGATGAGGGCTACCTACAAGGTCTGATCGACATTGCCCACGAGTACGGCGCGGTGATGATCCTCGATGAGGTGATGACGGGTTTCCGGGTATCGCTGGGTGGCGCACAGGCGTATTTCGGCGTTGACCCGGACATCACCTGCTTGGGCAAGGTCATCGGCGGTGGGTTACCTGTGGGTGCTTATGCCGGCAGGCGCGAGATTATGGAGCAGGTAGCGCCAGCCGGGACGATGTACCAGGCGGGAACCCTGAGCGGGAATCCGTTGGCGATGGTCAGCGGCTACGAGACAATCAAGATCCTACGGGATGAGAACTTGCACGCGGTCGCGGCGGGGTACGCGGAGGCGCTGGTCGCTGGGATTGGTGACATCTGTGAGCGGTTGGCCGTTCCCGTACAGACGAACTCGCGGGGAAGCATGATGGGCTTCTACTTCCTGAAGGAAGCGGGCGTGGTTATTCGCGACTACGCGACGGCCAAGCAGTACGCGCACACGGAGCGTTATGCAGCGTTCTACCATGAGATGCTGGCGCGGGGTGTGTATCTCGCGCCGAGCCAGTTCGAGGCCGGGTTTGTGAGCGCCGTCCACACCGACACGGACATCGCGCATACGTTGTCCGCCTTTGAGGGTGCGCTGAAGGCGGTTCTTTAAGCCAACAAAGGTCTAATACGCTGCCATCGGCATTTTGAATTAAAATAACGACAGTAAGTGAAATCTGAAAGGTGCGTTTAATGGCTGAGCAGGAGAAGGTGCAAAAGACGGAGCAGGAGTGGCGCGAGCAACTCACACAGGAGGAGTTCATCATCCTGCGGCAGAAGGGAACGGAGCGCCCGTTTACTGGGAAGTACGTCAACGAGAAGCGCAAGGGCGTGTATCAGTGTGCCGGTTGCGGGAACGCGTTGTTTTCGTCCGACACGAAGTACGATTCGCGGAGTGGCTGGCCGTCCTTCTACGACGTGATGGACGAGGGCAACGTCGAGCTAATCGAGGACCAGTCGCACGGGATGCGCCGCGTTGAGGTGGTGTGTGCAGCGTGTGGCGGCCACCTGGGGCATGTGTTCCCGGACGGCCCGGCGGACAAGACCGGGTTACGCTACTGTATCAACTCGGTGTCGATCACGCTCGACCAGGACGCAGAGTAGACGTTATCCTACTCCAAGCGGCGAGACTTGCCCTTGGGGAAGGTTTTGTGCTTGGGTCCGTCGGGAGCCGTACCGGGGATAACCTTACCGCCGACGCGCCCGCTGGTAACGGCGGCGTAGAAGTCCTCGTCATAATTGCGCGTCTTGACGACGACGGGCATGGGGACGGCGTGGCCCATGATGATCGCCTGTTGTTTGGTGTCCAGGCGGGCCAACACCTGTCGTAAGGACTGCGCCCCACTGATCCCGGTCAGCACGGCGTTGATGTCGCGTTCGTTGTCCAGCAGCGCCGTGACCCGCGTTCCGATCTGGCTCATGACCTCCTCGTCAATCCCGCTGGGGCGCTGGTCCACCACCAGGAGCGTCACCTTGTACTTGCGAAGCTCACGGGCAATCTCCCCGAAGATCGTCTGCGAGGCGATGCGTGGGTCCAGGAACTTGTGCGCTTCTTCGATGGTGATGAGCAGTTGCGGTGGCTCTAGCGACTTGTCGCCGAGTGCCTGCTCGACGCGCTGGATGTACTCGCGGTGGATGCGGCGGGTGATGTAGTTGGCGACCAACATGTACGCCTCCAGCGACGAGCCGTAGCGCCCGAACTCCAGCACGACGTTTTTCTGTTCGTTCACAAGCAGGTGGATGATGCGCTCGACGCTGTCGCCCATCTTCTCCTCGGTGAGAAAGTGCCACCGCTCGAAGCGTGACAGGCGGCGCTGTAGCGCGTTGATAGTGCCGGAGCCGATGGGCGTGTCCTCGGCCAGCATCTCGGCGTCCTCGGCGGTCAGGCGGACGAGGCCGCTCACCCAGTTGTCGTTGCCCCGGCGGGCGAACCACTTCTGAAGCGTATAGGCGGCATCCACCATTGTGTCGGAGAGGCCCATTGTCTCGCGGAGCATGTTGAGGTCGTCCGGCTGGATTTCGCTGTAGGCGATTTTCACCTCGCTGTCGAACTTGGCCTTGCGCCGCCGGGTGGATTCAGCATCGAGCGTCAAAATCTCCACCTGACTGCCGAACAACTGCGCGAGTCCCTTGGCCTTGGGGCCGCGCTCGTCCGTGACCTCCCAACCATAGTCATTGTGCATGTCGAAGATCAGGTTCACGCCCTGTCCACGAGAGATCACGCCAGAGAGCAAGACACGGGTGAGGAAGCTCTTGCCGGTGCCGCTCTTGCCGAACACGCCGACAGAGCGTTCCACAAGACGCTTGAGGTCAAGGTTGATTTGAGTATCTTCGAGTTCCAGCGGGACGCCAACGTTGAAGTGAGTCTCGTCCTCCTCACCGAACACGGCGTTCACATCATCAACGGAGGCGTTAAAGACGGGCGTGAAGTGGCCGGGAATTGTCTTGACGGGGAGCGGCTTGGCCTCCGGGGAGATAGACAGTTGTGGCGCAACCGCAACAGTCGCATAGCTGGCGGTTCCGGCGTAGACCGCACGCAGGAACGGGTTCTGGAAGTCCGGCGGGTCGCCCTCGATACTTGGATTGGTTGTGTTGAGTTCAACGTCCGTCACCATGCAAAAAAAGCGCGTGTCGCTGCTGGTGCTGTGGACCACAACATAGCGCCCGACGGCTAGGTCCTCCACGTTAACGGCGTGGTCCAGCCGGACGCGCAACCCCTTGCTCAACGAGCCACCGACGACCACGCCCAGCCGTGCCCCTGCTGTGTGAATATCGGGCGTGACGGGACTTTCTGCAAACCAGGCGTCGAAGTCATCTGGGCTGGGGCGGTTGTTGGTCGTCATGGGTTTACTCCTCGAAACGGGCGTCGAACAGGGGAATGCGGTTTACCTCGGGGGCTGCTGTGAGGGCCAATCGCTCCCCAGTCACCCAATTATAAACTACAACGTAGATTGTGTACGCACCAGGGGGGACCGAACTGCCCGGAATTTGGATACGGTTGCAGGCCTGCGGCAACGGCGACAGCGCGAAGTCCTGCTGAAAGGCAATCGCTTCCTTGCCCGGGTGCGATAGCTGCACGCTGACGGAGTAGGTGTTAGGCGGCACGTCGGGCGCGGTTTCCGTGATGAGCAGGAACTCAAGATCGCCAGCGGGGGAGATATAGGGCAGTGTGCTGTGACGCCCAATGCCAACACCATCCCCCAGCGGACGGACCCAGCCCGGTTCCGGGGAGTGCGCGTACAGGCCAATGCGGTTTGGCCCGGCGTTGAGTGTGGCGTTGCAGTCCAGCATAATCCCCTGTTGGATGATCCAATCACGCATTTCCAGGGTATAGCGACCAGGCGCGTGTGAGGGGCGAGTGTCGTGGGCAATCCACAGGCGTTCCGCGTTACGGACTTCACGGGTGAGCTTGTCCTCAATGGACGCTGGGAGGCGGTTGGGGGACGAGTCCACGGCCTCGAAGAACAGACGTGTGCCTTCGGCGTAGTATTCCGCGACGGGTTGGTGCATCCACTCTGGGTCCGGTGCGGGGAGCAAATACAACACGGTTTCGCGCACATCGCTATGCGGCTCAATCGTCGTGATGAGGTCGTCCCAGGGGATGTACTGGCGCAAAGACAGCGAGAACGGCGTTGGCGGTTGTGGAAACAGGACCAGCCACAGGCCCAACCCGGCCCACAACGGCGCAATCACAGCGCGTCCATGTGGCAGGCGGGATAGCCCAACGCCTGTTATCACGGCCAGCGGTGAGAATAGTGCGATCAGGTAGTGAACATCTGTGATGAAGCCGACGGCACTGTTGGCGACCAGCGCGGCACACAGCGCAACACCTGTCACCCACACTAGCAGTCGCGCACGCGGGAAGGCGAACCAACCCAGGGCCAACACCAGGAGGCCGCTCCCATTGCTAAAGCGGTTGAGCATCCGGGCGGCGATTTCAAGTGGGGGCAGGGCGAAGAAGTCGCGGGTGCTGTCGCTGTCTACTTGGGTGAGTGCCTCTAATGCGCGTAACACCCACGGGACGAATATCAGCCCGGCCAGGATGACCGTCAGCGTAATCCACCACCAGCAACGATTTTTGGGCGCGAAGAACAGATGCCACAAGCCAAGCGCCGTCAGGACCATAACCGCCATATAGTGTGTGTAGAGCAGGCCAGTCGTTCCGACGAACAGCAGCACCACGTAAGGAAGTGTGGTCCGGCGTCCCCCGTAGACGAGCCGCCAGTAGCCCCACAGCGTTAGCGCGGTGAGGGTGGTCATCTGGGCGTAGGCGCGGGCCTCGTGGGTGTAGGTGACGAAGAAGGCCGACGATGCCAGCGCCCCCGCCGCAAATAATCCGGCAGTGGGCGTGTTGAGGTCCGCCGCGAGGCGATAGACTAACGCCAACGATAGGATGCCCATCAGCAACGACCAGCCCCGTAGGACACCGGGAGCCGTGCCCATCATGTCGCCCCACAGGTTGAGGGCGATGTAGTAGCCGGGTGGGTTGAGTTCGTGGAATTCCGCGGCGACCCGCGCCCAGGTCGCCGCCGGGGAAACATCCCCGAACTGCGCCCCCGCCCCGGCATAGTAAACACTCCACCACTCGTCATACCAGAGCGCGTCTGCGCCCAGGCCACGCAGCCCCAGCCATGCCCCGACCAGCAGCAAAGGAATCATCAACACAAGGCCGCGATGTGTCGTTAATTTGATCTGTTCACGGTGATGGCCCGTGGTGGGGTCAAACGCGAACCACGGAAATTTCTGCTCTGTCCTGGGGGATAGGCGCATTGTTGGCCCTCAGTTCCTCAACATATTCGTCAATCGCGGTCTTGATGCCGTCCAACGCCGCGACCTTGGTTGTTGCGCGGCAGTGGCAACCCGGCAAGCTGGGGCAAGCTGCCACCCAATCACCCCGATCCGAACGATACACAATCACCTGGCGCATGGTCACGCCTCCTTCAATAGATGTTCGTGAGCGTTGCATGGGTGGCTGTTATAGGCCGGAGAGCGGCTGGCCGCAAGGGACGATTACCCTACGCTCTCCGTAAATGGGATGATTTTGCATCGGGGTTACATCGGTAACACAGAGTACATTATGCGAGTGTAGGGGCGGTGTGCTTCAGGCGCAGCATAATCTGGTGGGTGGGCGCATGGAGGTAGGTGTGAACCCGCTGAAAACCGCTTTTCTCGTAGAAGCGACGCCCCAACTGGTTAGCCTCAAACACCTCCACGTAGAGAATCGGGTGCAGCGATTTTGCCTGGTCCATCAGGGCACGTCCGGCCCCGGTGCCGTGATATTGCGGCTGGACGAAGATCGCGCCGATTTCGTTTTCTAGCAGGGACATGAAGCCGACCACCGCGCCGTCCTGTTCTGCAACCCAGGTTTGGGTGTTGGGCAGATAAACGGTAGGGATGGCTGCACGCTCCTGGTCTAAGAATTCTTCCGTGAGGAATGGGTGCGCGAGGCGCGAGGCACTTTCCCAGGCCAGTATCACGTCGTCCAGGTCGCGGCTTTTATAGGTACGGATAGTGTAGGACAAGTTGCTGCTCCCCATGTTAGTAGTGAGCGACGGCCCAGGCCATGAGTGTGTAGAAGGCGGCGAGTCCGGCGTGGTTACCGTAGTCCGTGAATACCTTCGCTACAGCATCGGCACTGATGCGCTCGTCGCTGTCGAAGAAATAATAGGCCACGGCATCACGCAACGCAACGTCGTTGTGGGCGGCGTAGTTGTATTGGCTGAGGCCGCGAATCAGTGTCCAGGCGGCGGTCCAGTGGCCCACACCCTTGATTGCCATCAGCGTTTTGTAGGTGTCTGCTGCGGGATAACTGCGTAATGCTTCCAGGTTCAGGTTATTGGAGACAATTTGTGAGGCGACGTGTTGGAGCACCCCCACGCGCCGATGGGTGATCTTGAGAACGGCGTGTAGGTCGGCGGGGTCTGCCGCTGCGAGTTGCTCCGGCGTGGGGAACAGGGGATAACGGTCGCCGTGGTGTTCAACGAATAGGCCACTCCACTCGGCCAGCGCACGCTGGGCGCGGAGGGCAGCAGCCAGTGAAATTTGCTGTTCGATCACGACGAGACACAGCGCCTCGAATACCGTTTCCGCTTGGAGGTGATGCACCCCGTACAATGGCCCAACGACAGCCCACAGCCGCTCGTCCGCACGAGCGACGGCGTAAAACGGGGCGAGGTTCACATCAGCACACAGGATGCGGACAGCGGTTGGGGTTGCGTCGGGGCCGGCGAGGGTTTCGACGGTGAGGGGCGCGTCTGGTGCGGGTTGAGATGCCCGAAACAGCGCGGGGGTTGTTCCATCCACCCGGACGGCGCGATAGTAGGTGTTATCGCGCCAGATGTCGAGCACACCATGATAGCGTGCCATCAACTGTGCTGTTCGGGCGAGGTCGTAGGGTGGGTGCGGCTGCACGAGTTAGTTACGAACTATTGTGATGCCCAACAGGTTGTAGAGGGTGGTAAGCCCGGTGGTGCTGTCGCGGAAGTCGATCATCGGGTGGTGCAGGCCGAGATGTTTTGGGTTGCAGTCCCGGTGGACCAGCGGCAACACGACCTTGCCTTGTGCCACGAAGTAGTCCAGTTCATCCTGTGTGGCGCTGCTGGAGGTTGCCGCTGGTGAGAGCACCAACAGCATGAGGCCGCTGTTGTCTAGCGCCTTTTGCACCTCATCTTCCCACTCGATGTCGCCTTCATCTTGCTCCAAAGGGATGTCCAGCATGTCAATCCAGGTGTTCATCCCCTCCTCGCGCAGGGTTTCCGCCAGTTCGATCGCAAACAGATCGTCGCTGGTGGTGTAACAGATGAAAATGCCGTTCCCAGCGGCGCGTTGATAGTGGCGTTGTTGGTGTAAACGTTTGAAGGCGCTCTGTAGGCGTTTGTTGCTCTCGTCGAGCTTAAGCGCCTGGTAAATGGCGGCGCGTTGTTCTGCCTGAGTTTTGGCCTGCTTTGCAATATTTACCCAGTCCTGGGCGGTGCGGCGTTGTCTGTTGTGTTCGGTATTCATCATCGTCTGCTCCCATGCAGCCTAATTTATTACGAATCATAACATATCTACAGGTTTCTCCCAGTAAAAAAAGCGCAAGGATTTGACGAACCACCCTGGCACCAGGGTTCTGTGTCGGCCTACTGGTCTGGCTTTTCCTCGCTGCTGGATTGTTCCTTGGCTCCTACGGCCTGCATCTGTTCGAACTCGCTTGTGACAAGGCCAAGCACGGTCTTTTGGCGCTCGAAACGTTGCTGGGCGAGTGCCCGCATGTCCTCGACAATGTCGGACTCGTCCGTGATCTCCGTCCCCAATAGCGATTCGATAGCGTCTTCCATCGAGATGATCCCGGCGGTGCCACCGTATTCGTCGAACACGAGGGCGATGTGTTCCTTGCGGTTGAGTAGTTCCGTCATCATTTTGGCAACGGACATTGTCTCTGGTACAGACACCATCTCGCGCAGGAAGTCGCGCATGGTGCGGTGATGTTCGTCCTTGGCGGCTGCGGTCAGGATGTCGTAGCGCAGGACGAAGCCGTTGATGTCGTCTACGTGTTCTGTGTAGACAGGGATGCGGGAGTACGGAATTTTCGAACTCATCCGCATAACCTCGCCGACGGTGGTGTCCATCTTGAACGCCAGGATGACCGGGCGCGGTGTCATGATGGTGCTTACCTGTACTTCGTCTAACCGCAGCAGGTTTTTGAGAATCATGTGTTCGTTCTCCGCGATACTGCCGGAGGTGCTGCTGAGTTCTGCCATTGTCTCCAACTCAGAGCGGGTCACAATTTCATGTTCGCCGCCGTGAGCGATGATGTTGGTCATCTGCTGAAACAACCACACAATCGGTGACAACACAACCACCAACAGACGAATGCCAAAGGCGTTAAACGGTAATAGCTGTCGCCAGTAGATTGCCCCAAGCGTTTTCGGAATGATCTCTGAGAAAACCAGAATCAGCAGCGTCAGCACGGCGGAGATCCACCCGAACCACTGGTTGCCGAAGACGGCGATGGCTTGGGCACCTGCCCCTGCCGCGCCGACGGTGTGCGCGATGGTGTTGAGTGTTAAGATCGCGGAGATGGGACGGTCCACATTTTCCTTGAGCGCCTTCATCGTCTGGCCGGCGGCGCTCCCCTCATTTGCGAGGGTTTCCACATATGATGATGAGCTAGATAACAGGCCAGCCTCCCACATCGAACACAGAAACGAGAACCCTAACGCGATGGTGATGTAGGTGATGAGGCCAGCGACGGAACCCTCAACGGATTCGCCAGCAGGCGGCGCGGGCGCGAACAGTAGCGTCTGGTAAACACTTAGCAAGGTTTTTTCCCTGTGAATATTGTGCTGGTTGCAGTCCAACTATAGCATATCGTCACGGGGAAAGCAGTTAGTATCACGCAAGCGTTACTGTTGGGTTGGCTTACCATTTGTTTGTTTAGTATAAAGATAGCGTTGAGGAAAGATGCAGTCAACGACTTTTCACAAATTCTTCACGGGCTGTTACCTGAGTGGATCCTTGTGGATGTGAACCAGTATCTCGTCCAGCGGTTTCTTGGTGATGTTGGGGACAGTGGCGTCTGGCGCGGGGTGGCCCACAGGAATCACGACGAAGGCCCGTTCGTTTTCCGGGCGGCCTAGCACATCACGCAGGAAGTTCATGGGGCTGGGGGTGTGGGTGAGCGTGGCGAGTCCGGCGGTGTGTAGGCTGGCGAGCAGCATCCCCACGGCAATGCCGACGCTCTCCGTAGCATAGTAGTGCTTGATACGCTCGCCGTTCGCGTCCAGGGCATAAGACTGTACAAATACGATAATCAGGTAGGGGGCGTCGGTAAGGTGTGGTTTCTGCCAGTCTGTCCCCAGGTGGGCGATAGCATCCTTCCACTCGTCACTCATGCGGCGCTCGTAGCTCTCGCGTTCTTTGGCCTCAGCCGCCTCGCGGATTTGGGCTTTGGTTGCTGGATCACTGACGACAACGAAGGTCCACGGCTGCTGGTTGGCCCCGCTGGGGGCTGTCGCCGCCGTCGCGACCGCGTTCGCGATGAGTTCAAATAGCACGGGTGCGGTTGAGAAGTCGCGAATGGTGCGCCGAGTGCAAAGTGTTGCCAGCATCTTGCGGGAGCGCGTCAGTTGCTCGTCGGGGGAAAGTCGTTCGAAGTTAAGGGGTTGCGGGTCGTATGCTTTGTCGGTCATAGTGTGGGCCTTATCAGGTTCAACAGGTGGGACAGGCGTTTTAGGTCGCCTGTGAGCAGTCTCGCCGCGTGGCGTCCGCTGGCGACCGTGAAAGTGTAGCGTTGGGCGGGGTCCATGAAAAAGGCCGCTGCATAGCGCACGGCTGCGGCCAGTAGATCGTCGGATGGCACCTCGCCCGCGTTGAGCACAGTACGAAAGAAATCCTGTTTTTGGACGAAGGTCAGTACGCCGTCAGGGGGCATCAGGTAGACTGAGGTCAGGCTTAACGGGGGGCGTGGTGGCATACTGTGGATGATGTCTACAAAGGCGTTGTCTGCAAAAGATACATAGCCGATGTTGAGCACCAAGGTCTCAATTGGTATAAGCCGGTTTTCGCGCTGGTCCTTGAGCGTGGCCTCGTTCACGTCCGCTGCCATCACTAGCTCACGAACGAAGGGATCGTCCGCGATGCGAATCGCGTAAATCAAGCCGACGGCGTATTGTTGGCTGCTTTCGGTGTTCCCGGCGATTTCCGCTAGGACGAATGAGCCGAAGGAGTGACGGCTGTCGATGGCGTTGCCACGGGTGCCGAAGTCGAAGCCGTTGGTGCTGGCGCGGAGCACATACCCGATGTGAATCGGATTATCTGTCACAGTCTACCCTCCCAGGCGGTGATCGGTCTTAAAGTTGTCGCGGGCGAAGTCCTTGGAACTGGCCTTGGCGGACCCGTCCTGTGAACGCACGTTGTTCTTACGGAGTTCGCGGCGGATGAGGGCCTCGACCTGTTCCTTTTCGCGCCCGCTAATGTAGGCGAGTTCGTCGGCGCGTGTCAACGCATAAGGGTAGGGGCGCAGGCCTTGCATCCGGCACTGGGCTAGAATCAGCGCATGAACTGTGTCCAGGGCATGTGGATCACGAGCGACCCACATCGGCATATCCACACGGGCGATGTGCGGTGTCTTGGTAGATGATACGTTGATGTACACGACGGCGATCTCGTGGTTGGGGTTAAATGTCTTGTACTCGTAGTTCGTTGGGGAGTTCTGCACCATTACAGCAGAACGCTCGCCTGGTTGCAGTAGGCGTGAGAACAATGTCGCGTCGGTCAGGCCCTCAAGTTCGCCGTCGTTACGGAGCATAGCCTCAGTGATCTCGTAGGGTTCGAGGTCAAGCAGGTGCAGCAGGCTGATGAGGTAGCTACTGCGCGGTGTGTCCACATAGCCGACCAGCCATGTGTCCAGGTCACGCAGGGCGACGAGCAACCCCAAATACTCCTTTATCAGCCCGCCAGAGTTTGAGACGTCTTGGCCGCCGAAGAACTTGAGCAGGTTGCCGTCGTGGATGGCTATCGTCGGTACGCCCTCGTGACGATGGAGACGAGACTGCTGCCAGAGTGTTTTGATTTCGGCGACGGTGCGGCGTGAGTTCACGGTGCGGTTGCTCACGACCTGGCGCGTTTCGTCCAGCATGTCCCCATCATTGTAGAAGATGCCGGGTTGGGTTTCCTGGTGCGGGCGCTCGTCCGTCCCATGATAGTAGACCAGCACGCCGATGTTTAGCAGATAGTATAGGCTGCTGGCGTTGTAGTCCGGGAAAATCTGGGAGCCGTCCGCCGCAATGAGAATGGCCTGCTCGGGTGTGGACGTGGCAGGTATCATCTCGTGGAACGGGATCATCGTGGGCGCGTCCTCGGTAAGGGGGGCCGCGCCACGATAGCCACTCACGTCGGACTCGCGGACGGCGCGGATGCGCTCGCGGACGAAGGCGGGGTCGCTCCCCTTTTCCTTTAAAATACGGAGCGCCTTTTCGATGAGTTCTTCTTGGTCGCGATAGGCGAGGTAGCGGCCCATGCGCTGAATGTCGCTGATGATCTTAGTAAATTCGAGGGACATGTTTACAAAGCCAGAAGTTTACGATGGTGGACAGTGTATTGTGTCGCCTGAACATAGCACGGGTGTTCTAGGGTTGTCAAGCAGAGGAGAAACGAAAAACGCCGCGTATTCGCGACGTTGGGATGGGCCTACTAGGATTCGAACCTAGAACCGAACGATTATGAGTCGTGTGCTCTGCCGTTGAGCTATAGGCCCGAGGTTATGCTGTGGATAGCGGGTAAACGGATTCGAACCGATACTAAGACCTTGGAAGGGTCGTGTGCTACCATTACACCATACCCGCAAAAATGCTTGCATGTAATAGGGCCTTAGCCTATTAATGTCGGGGCGACCGGATTTGAACCGATGACCTTCCGCTCCCAAAGCGGACGCGCTACCGAACTGCGCCACGCCCCGATGTGCCGTATTTCCATAATCTATGTGGCTACTTTTACTATGTTACTCGATATATTCTAAAAGCCAATACCCATTTTCATGTGCGGTTTTAACCGCATGACAGTTGGCACAGCGAACCTCACATTTCTCGATTTCCTTAGTGAGACGATTGAGCGAGAAAGGACGATGAAATACTCTAGGTTGCTGACTTAGTAGACAACTTTTAAATTCTACTATAGTTTGATTCAAGAGAAAATTGGTAAAACCCTGACGATATAATAGCATTATAACGAATATTTAATTGTAATTGGGTGAATCACCTCATTCACAGGGTGCTGTATTTCACGTTAAATTAATGCGAGATCAATGGTGAGACGGGGGCAAGAAAAACAGATGCTAATGAGGAAAAGAACCCATGAGTGAGCGTATTTTGGTCGTCGAAGATGATCCCGAACTCTCGATCATGTGGAATTACCTGCTGAACCGCTATGGGTATATTGTGCAGTCCGCTCATAATGTCCAACACGCATTAGACGCATTTCAACAGCAGCCCGCAGCGATGGTTATCGCGGATTACTACTTGCCGGGGGGCTACGGCACCGACCTACTCAAGCGTATCCAAGCGTTAGGTAGCCAGCGCCCGACAAGTGTGCTGGTGACATCGGACCCGTACTGTAAGCTAGAAGCCTACGATGATTTTATAGATGCGTTCATCTTGAAGCCGGTCCGCCCCAAGCAAATCATGAATATCATTTGGGAATATCTGCCGCCGTCTATAGCCAGTTAACAATTTCGTTCTCGTCGGTAAAGAAACGACGTTCACGTTGCGTTGCTGGCTGTGCCTTCTGGGTATTGTGCGTCATTAAAATTGCGGTGCCCCCTGTGACAGCGCCCGGCTACGAAACAGCGCGTGTGGGCTGGGGATTTCCCCGGTACGTTGGACATCTAAGATGAGCCATATGGGTTGACCCTGCGGCCAAATACGGATTCTGTAGGCATTTTGTATGCTTCCTCCATGACGACCGACGAGAATCACGATAAGATAAGCGTGAGATATGACGATTGTTGATAATGAGGAATACCCACTATGACGGACCAACCACGCATCTCCCGCCGTGAGGAAGAACTCGCCCGGAAGCAGGAGGGACGGCTACCCCCCGGCCAGTCGCTCACGCAGAAGTTCCCGGTGTTGACGTATGGCAGTAACCCGGACTACGACCTGAGCACCTGGACGTTTAAGGTGTGGGGCGAGGTCGAAAATCCGATGACGTGCAACTGGGATGAGTTCCTGGCGCTACCGAAGAAGACTATCCACACGGACATCCACTGTGTAACCCGGTGGAGCAAGTTCGACACCAACTGGACGGGGGTAGACGTACTAGAACTGGCGAAAATGATCGGCGTGAAGGCCAGCGCCAAGTTTGTGATTGCCCACTGCGACGGTGGCTACACGACCAACGTGCCGATTGATGGTTTCCTGGACGACGATGTGTTGCTGGCCTACGAGTACGAGGGGCAGATGCTCCACGAGTGGGACGAGGGCCACGACCACGGGGCACCAGTGCGAACGCTGGTTCCGAAGCTGTACTTCTGGAAGAGCGCCAAGTTCGTGCGGGGGCTGGAGTTCAGCAAGAAGGACAAGCCGGGCTTCTGGGAGAAGGCGGGCTATCACAACCACGGTGATCCCTTCAAGGAGGAGCGTTACCAGCGGCGCGGGTTCTTCTTCTAAGTCGCTAACAATGCCAACCCCGCCGTCGCACCCGTGACTTGAGCGTCCGTAACAGGACGGGTAGGTCGCTGAGGTGGGCGGCGTGCGTATGAAGGACGCGGTGATTCTGGCAGTCCCACACTGTTAGGATCACATCATCTGTGCGGCGGTCCAGGTGCCATGTGTCCAACTGGTCGAACGTCCGCACGCGCCAGCCAGAGATGCGGATTCGCATTGATTTCTCCGTCACGTCAACACCCTCGTTCCACACGTACCACGCCGGAAGCCCCATCAGCAGCCCGGTAATCAAGGTCATCGGATGAAAAACAGCCCACGACAACCCGTGTAAATGAAATAGGGTGAGCAACATCAGTGTAGGGGGTGTCAGCCACAGGCCGACAATCAAACTACGGTACGGTTCTGGGAGGCGGTGGCGGCTCTGAATAGGCATGGCGCGGTCCTTGCGGCTAGTGGGACGGGATGCACTCGATTAAAGCATGTTCGTGGCGGGTAAACTTCTCACGAGATTTTGAGAGGTCGGTCTTGCAAATTCCGACAAACTGCCTATACTTTTCGTTATTCGTATGGGCAGTTAGCTCAGCTGGCAGAGCATTTCTTTGACGTAGAAAAGGTCAGAGGTTCGAGTCCTCTACTGCCCACAATCTAAGACTTCACTCGAACAGGCGACCATGCGGTCGTCTTTTTCGT